>NZ_JBFRMK010000136.1:0-8820 GCF_041470405.1 Shewanella sp. 10N.286.45.A1 | reverse complement strand
AAGGTCAACAGCCCCTAATATTAACAACTATAAGGTGCAGGTTTTATTCCCGATGTGAGTTCACTTTAATCATAAACTTCATCAATTCCTTCAAGCTTTACCCAATCATGACAGCGGTCTTGATAAACCACCACATTAGGCACTGCAAGCTGGGATTTATGCACCGTATCATCGGCAAAATTGCCTAATGGAATAGCAACCACATCTTGCATAACATCCATGGTGAACCATAGATTTCCGCCGCAATGGGGGCAAAACTCAAAAGTGATCGTCGCGCCATCATCACCAACACGTTGATAATGATGACTGACACCAGCAAAAGAGACTTGGCTTAATGGATAGCGAGCTTGCACACCAAAAGCGCTGCCAGTGCGTTTTTGGCAGGCATTACAATGGCACACGGAAACCCGAATGGGATCACCGCTTACAGATAGGGATAATTGGCCACAATTGCAGCTGGCTGTTTGCATCACTCTACTCCTTGAGTTGCGACTTGAATCTGATTGAAATAAAACGTTAAGCTAACGACTTTTTAAGCCGCTGCATACCCTCGTCAATACTGACTATCGCGCTGTAGCCTAAATCTGACTTAGCGGCGCTGATATCAAAATAATGACTCGTTGAAAGCTGCCGTGCAACAAAGCGAGTCATGATGGGCTCTTCTGTCTTACCTATTAGGCCGTATATCGATTCAAGCAACGCGCCCACGGCATAAGCCAGCGAAGTAGGCACTCGCTTATTAACAGCTGGCAAGTTTTTGCAATCGAGAATTTTATTGAGCATGGCCGCCATAGTTATAGGCTGATCATTACTCAGATAATAAGCTTTACCTGCACACAGAGCTTGTACTGCGTGCGCACTGGCCACGCATAATTTCTCAGCAGCTAAAATATGGGCATAAGCGGCATTATCCACATAAATGGTATCAACCAATTTATCTTGCTTACCCACAAGCTTTAAGCGCCCCGCTTTGGCTCGCTCAAGCACCCGCGGCACCAAATGTGGATCGCCCGGTCCCCAGATAAGATGTGGCCTTAACGATACCGTTTGCAGCTTAGCACCAGCAACAGTGTCATCGCCATTGGCATTTATCATCATCTTTTCGGCAACCGCTTTTGATTCACCGTAAAAATTGAGGTACTTATCAGCATAAGGCGCAGACTCATCGCAGCCATTTTCATCAACACCAGCAAAGGTAACACTTGGGGTGCTGGTATAAATAAGCTTGCTGATATTCGATTTTTTACAGGCGTTGATGATGTACTGAGCCCCATCAACATTAGGTGAATAATAGCTTTGTTTACTGCCCCAAACCCCGGCTTTAGACGCAACATGGAATACAATGTCACAACCATGCATGGCAGCCAACACAGCAGACTCATCTGCAAGATCGCCCTTGACCATCGTCACTCCCATCGCAGTGAGCTGCGGGTAATCACCGCGAGCAAAACCTGTGACCTTGATGCCGACAGCGAGCAAACGTTCACAAATGGCTTTACCTAAAAAGCCACCTGCGCCGGTGACAAATGCATGGGATATATGCGGCTTTAAATGGGTAAGTGCAATTTGCTCGGCTTGAGCAAAATCACTTAAAACAGGAGTATTGGCGTTATTGTCAGACACAATCATCTATTCCTTGATCTGTTTCTGGGCCCAAACCGCCAATTTTTCTCTAAATATTTTAGCGTTGTGGCGAATATCAACCGGGAAATCGGCATGGATAAGAAAACGTTCTATCCCTTGGGTGTGGCTATGTTGCTCTGCCAATTGTCTAAGCTCAGCATAAAGTACCGCTGAATTGGCGCACGCCAAGGACTGATTCAATTCAATACAAATTAAAGGCGTTATTTTACCTGCAACAGTCACCCCCACTAGCGCACTACGTTGAATATCAGGGTGAGTATTAAAAATACGCTCAGTTGGAATAGAGTAGTAACGTTGTAATTTGTCGCCAGCGGTTTTTGCATCAACTCGGTGCGCCTTACGGCCACACATCCATAACAATCCATTGTCGTCCAGATACCCTAGATCGCCCATACGGTGACGAACATTATCGCCATCGATGATTTTGGCGGCCTGAGTGGCACTCTCTCGTTGATAATATGCCCGGCTCACCATGGGGCCTTTTACCACTATTTCACCGATTTGATTGGCCGCAAGCGTTAGCTCATCATGCCACTGGTTAATCGGACTTTCATCAATATCAATAATAGTAATATCAACCCCAGCAATGGGGCTACCCACACAGATCCCACCACCATTGTCAGTGACATCGGTCGTCTCAAAGAGCGCCTTGCTGCCAATTTTACTTAACGGCAGCGATTCTGTCGCACCATAAGAGTTAAGCACTTCAACATCGTGATTAAGCATGCTGCTAAAACGTTTTATTGATGAAATAGTGGCAGGAGCACCTGCAGAAATAACCCGTTTAATGCTGCCTAATTGATGATGAGTCAGACTTCCTGCTTGCCCTAAACGCTCTATCAGCGCGGGGTTCACAAACATATTGCTGCACTGATACTTATCAATGGCAGCAAAGATAAAATCAGGGTTCGCGGTTATCGGCTTACTGGCATCCATATCAGGCACGATAGAAGCCATGCCAAGGGCTGGACCGAATAACGAGAATAACGGGAACGTGGCTAAATCACGCTCACCCGATTTAATGGCATAGTCATGTTTGAGTGCGCTAATTTGCGCTTCAAACATCTTATGAGAGTAGACCACGCCTTTTGGGGTGCCAGTACTACCGCTGGTAAACAAAATTGCCGCCATCGCATCTTCTGCCAACCATTGCAGCTCAAAAGGTTGAGTATGGCTTACTTGCTTGACGATGTGCTCAAGGCTAACCGCACCGGTGAAAGCATTAACGACTTTGCTCCCGCCTACAGTGATCAAATGTTTAACGCTGCCCTTTCCCCAGCCAAACAGGCGTCTGGCAATATGGGCTTTGGGTATGCCGACAAAGACATCAGGTTGGGCTTCAATAAAACATTGTTTGAGGTTTTTAACCCCCATACCAGGGTCAACCAAGATAGGAACAATGCCAGCTTTAAACAGCGCGAAAGTTAAACTGAAGAAGTCGATGCTCGGTGTAACCATCAACACCGCTTTCATACCGGGCTTTAACCCAAACTGAATAAGCGCCGCCGCAATGTGGTCACTTTTTGCATTAAGCGTTTGAAAGTCCATCTCTTCATAACTTAAGTTCGCAACGGACTGGCCATGAGAATGTTGCACCGCAACCGCGAGAGAGTCGGGAATATTGTTAGCAGCATTAACCAAGTGACGACAAAGGTTAGCCCCTGACTGCTGGCTCTCAAGCGATGTGTTCATCGTTTTTTATGCCACCGAGTCTTGGGCAACTTCAATGCTATTTTCATCGATAAAGGTTGTTACATGACCGATAACTTCATCTGCTGCATCTTCTAAAATGTAATGGCCACAGTCTGCAAATTCATGCACGGTTGCATGGGGCATTCTCTGTTTCCACTCATCAAGGAAGTGCTTATCAAATACAAAATCTTGTAGCCCCCAACAGATGACCGTTGGCACCTTAGCAAATTTATCTAAACTTGCAGCAATCTCAGACACCATTTCGTAGTTACGGTCACCCGGCTTTAACGGGATATCCTGTACAAAGCGTAACGTAGAGATACGATTAGCCCACGAGTTAAACGGCGCGACATAGGCTTGTCGAATATCTTTATGCATAGGCTTACGCTTAACGCCAACATAGGATGCTGCTGATGAGAACGCGTTAAAACCACGCACTAAGCAAGTGCCAAGTAACGTATTGCGGCAAATTGATAATGCCCATGGAAAAGGCTTAGAGGCTGGAAGGTGGAACGCGCCAGTGTTTAAAATCACCAAACGCTTGATGCGCTCAGGATAACGGGCCGCATAACCCATACCAATCATTCCACCCCAATCGTGAACCACCAGCGTGATATTATCTTTTACATCAAGATGCTCAAGCAGCGCTTCAAGGTCGTCAATACGACTCTTAAGGGTATAATCATAGCCGCTGTCATCTGGCTTATCAGATAAGCCACAACCAATGTGATCAGGGACGATACACTGATGCTTGTCGCTCAATGCACTAATAAGATTTCGGTAGTAGAACGACCAACTTGGATTGCCGTGAACCATGACGACAGGATCACCCGATCCTTCGTTGACGTATTGCAGCTTATTGCCGTTTCTATCTAAATAATTACGTTTAAATGGGTGCAGAGTGTCTAACATGACGCTTCCTATAATTCTTTACTGAGCTTATCTATGAAGGGCTGACTAGCAGTGTTTAACTGCTAGTGTATTCAATTACCACTTAAGCCCTAGCATCATGCAGTTTAAGCCACTGCCTATGCCTAAAAAGCTCACTTGGTCGCCCGTTTTCAAGAAACCTTGATCGTGCGCCATCGCTGCGGTAACAGGCAAAGAAACCGTGCCCATATTGCCCAGTAGTTTGTAGGTAGGAAACTCTTTCTCTTCTGGAATATTGAGCGCTTCAAGTACATTACGGCGATTCGATGAGCCCACTTGGTGGCAAATCACTTTATCGACTTGCTCTACTAACCAGTCACGCTGATCTAAAAAGTGCGTCCAAGTGTGGCGTGCAAGTTCAACACCTTCTTTAAGCAACGCTACGCCATTGGTACGCATAAATTCACGGTACAATTGCGGGCCCGCTTCTTCGAGCCCCCACTGACATAAATCGTAATGCTGCGGTGCAGACAAATGACTTGCGCCTAACAACTGATGCTGACGAGCGCCTTTTAAACCTAAGCTACCATCTGTCAGTAACACAGCGACAGCGCCTGAACCACCGGTTAGCGTGGCCAGTGACTGCGCAAAATTCTGCATAGTTGGCTCAGCCAGCATTTTGTCGATAGTAATATCAACAATATGACGAGCCGATTCACAAGAGACCACTAAGCCCGCTTTGATCTGCCCCAGCTCGATACGGTTAGCAATATCAAGAATACCTGACAGCACGCCTAGACAAGCATTACTGATATCGTAAATGGCGGTGTCTTTGGAAACGCCCAATTCAGCGGCAATCCGACATGCGGTTGCAGGTTCATGTTGATCACGACAAACACCAGTGTAAACCACTGCGCCTAAATCGCTGATCTGAACATCAGTTTCATTAATTGCCTTATGCGCCGCCGCCAAAGCTCCATCAGAAAGTCGATGCCCTTTTGGCCACCAGCGTCTTTCATGGATCCCTGTCAATGTAGCAAGTTGCCCCATCGGGATACGAAACTTTTTGTATAACGGCGCTAAACGAGATTCAAGCTCCGAAGTCGAAACAACTTCAGGCGCTAATTCGTAGGCCATGCTATTGATAAAAACGCGGGAATATTTCATGGAACTTAATTTAATCGCTCACTGCATTGGTTGAGTTTCAACCAACATAGATAATTATTTATTATTAACCAGCCATTTGAGCAAGAAAAAGCCGATGATTCAATAAAAAACCTCATATCTGAGACCTTTTAATGCGCTATATCATCGGCTTTTCTATAAAAATGGCACTACTTTTACACTTAATTCAATCACAGCAGACTTAATTACAACTTAATAAACAAATTGTTACGCACTTATTAAATTACAAATCTACGATTTTTCTATTTAAATGCGCTAATTAGCGCATTTCGAGGGCTAACACTGTTTGCACAAAATTCACTCAGTTCAACTCGATAGCCACTCTCTTCAAGATAGCAAACGCGGTCAAGTAACAACCACTTTTCGAGTACAGCTCGAAACAGATGCGCCACTAAATCTATACGGCGAGTGAGTCGCTGTCGCTCATATCCCAATGCTTGGTAATGTGCCCAATCTATCGACTCATTTAAAACCACTTGTTTGCTCGCAGCAGCCCATCGACAAAAAGCCTCAAAAGAGCCATTTAACTGACTAAGCTTTATCGACGGGACAGGCAGATACTCATCCACTTGGCGCATTTCTCGCTGTAATGAATCAAAAGCTAATCGCCAAGCGATCTCTTGTAAGCGGTACTGTTTGTGCTTCTCACTCGCAATGGTGCTTTGCTGCAGTGGTAACTGCAGATCGGCACGGCTCAATTTAAGGTCACTCTCTTTAGCGACGCTAGACAATGGTTGATAAGACTTAGCCTTAATAAGGTGATAGCAACACGGTGATATCACTAACTGCTTAGTCCCAGCTTGTTTAGCGTGTTTAAGTAAGGTGATGTGCAGATCGCCACACGCATGTAACGCCACTGCAAGTTGTTCTTTTTTAAGCTGCTGCTGCGCATCAAAGGCATCAGCACAGATAAAACGTTGTGGCAGCTGCCACTTATCGGCAAACTGCTGGCCGGCATCGCACAAGTTCTGTTGCCATTCTAAGCTGGTAACAGTGCGTTTATTTAACTTGGCTATTAAGCGGCCTAAATGCCCTTTACCGGCACACCACTCAAGCACTGGTAGGTTACTTGCGGGGATCTTCGCCGAAAATGCGGTTATTTGCTGCCACTTCCGGCCTTTAATATGCGCGCTGAAGTGTGCCATATCTTCAAAATCAAGCAAAGATTCTGTGGCAGTTGCGGTATCAATTGATGTATCAACCGTCTTTTCTGCTGTTGAAACTGGGCTTGGCACCAAAAAACTTAAGTTCCAATCCAAACCCGCAGCCATCAAATCATCACGCAGCGATGGCAAAAGCAACTCATTAAGGCGCGACTGACAAGTATCTATTTCATCAAGTTCAGTGTCTGCTAACTGCCACACCGCCTCAGCAAGTGTCGGAAAAGCCTCTGCCCAAGGTAGTTGTGCACACTCAAAACTACGATTCTGCCACAGCGGACGACTGGCATAGAGTAAGCGATCAAGTTGCTTCAATTGAGCGGCAAAGCTGAGTGTGTGACTATTATTTTGCGGCATATTCAATAATGGTTAATTCAACGCTGAAAAGTGGAATACTGATACTCCATTAAAGAGTACTTCAATACTCACCGCTTCTATACTTGCTAGTATATAGCTTAGTACTAAAGACAATAAAAGGAGACACTGACAGTGTCTCCTTTTGATTAATGACGTTAGTTTACCACAGCTAGACGCTCGGTTTTAGAACCTGCTTCTCACTGCTTCTAATTTGCATGCGCTTACCCAGCCACACTCCGAGTCCTAGCGGCGCGAAAAATACCACCAGCAAGAACAGTACAAAATAGAGAATTAAGCTTTTCAAGATTTTAGTGAGCTCTTCAAACACGACTTTAACGGTTTGCTCCGAGATTGCTTCTAAGTCAACTGCGGCAGCAGCTCTTTCTCTGGCAACCATAGTTTCAAGTGCAACCCGCTCATTTCTAACCATCAATTCCAATGCTTGTCGCTCGACTGAAAGCTGACTAAGCTTATCATCAGTAGACTCACTTAATTGCTCAAGCAGTGGTGTAAGCTCTCGGCGCAGATCAACTGCCAATGTTTGCAACATTTCAGGGCTTTGCGCCATCAACTGCTGAAACTTAGCCGACGTATTACTAATACTCATCAAGGTAGCTTGCACCTCTTCAGCATTAATATTGGAGTGCAAAGCATATAGTTCCGCTTTCCATCCTAGCATTTTTGGCATCTGTTCAGCGAGCATTGCCATTCTGTCTGAAATATCACTCATCACCTCAGGCACGGTACCAAACGTGGTAACCGCATCAAACTCATTGCTCTCATTATATTCAAGCCAATCAGTAAAAGCTGATTGGCGAGTAAATGACATATCTTTGATAGGATATTTGGCTACATACTGTTTTACGAAAGCTTGATTCTTTTTGAAATTGCTAGCATCAAAGTTTTTAATTGTTCGCTCAAACTGATTTCTCAAGCTACTGCTGACATCAACAGCCGCTTGTTGCTTCTCGCCGAATACATTTTTACCGGCTCCCGCTTCAAAAAACTGCGCCATCTGTTCGGTGAATACCCATGTATCAACCATCGCCGCAGTCGGTGATGCTTGAAAGATGGTATGTTGCAAATTTTGCTCTGCATTAATTTTCCACATCAAGGAGTTTGATTTGATGGGAATGCTATCGCTATTTCGCTCTATCATATCAGCCGCACTCTCTACTTGGCTGTAAAAAGCAGTACTAAAATCACGGCTAAACACCCGCATATTTAATTGCTCTTTTGGCAGAGGCACAATACCACTCTCAAGCTTTACCTCTAATAACGAACAGCCTGCCACTAACACGCCAATAACACTAACAAAGCAAAATCGACATATCGCTCTCATAAAGCCTCCAAAAAATTGCAAACACTGAAAATTAGACTTAAAGAGTGATTTTCGCGGAGACTACCACTGGTTAAGCTTAAACACTACTGGCAAAGCTGAGCGTTCATAAACTCAATAGGATCACTCATACCTAGTCAGTTATTACTAGATTATAAGTCATAGATCTAACCACTCACTTGTAACTCAATTCTAGCTAACTTACACTTCGACGCAAATTCGAACAGGTGCACAATAATATGCAATCTCCCTGCGTCGCTCGCTGTGGGCTAAATGAAGATGATTACTGTATGGGATGCTATCGCCACATTGACGAAATTGTCGGTTGGGGTAGTGCCACTGAAGAGATAAAAGCACAAATCTGGTCCAAGCTTGAACAGCGTAAAGCTGACATGGTCGATGGTGAGAATTGCGCTATTTTAAGCCGTGCCAAATGGTTAGAAGCTGAGGCTAGAATAGCCGACACTGACAACAGCTCAACATAAAACAAAAAAGCCGCGTTAAGCGGCTTTTTTATATTTTATGACTTTATAATAAAGTCGATTATACCAATCGCATTAAAAGTTTGACCAT
>NZ_JBFRMK010000135.1:0-283 GCF_041470405.1 Shewanella sp. 10N.286.45.A1 | reverse complement strand
CTGCCTTATGAGCTTAGAGTTACCGCCAAACATCAGCCTGAGTTGATGTATCAAGCCATGTTTACGGTAGCGGCAAGCGTGCTCAAGGATTTTGCACACAACTCAAAACAACTCGGTGGCGAGATTGGCTTTACGGGCGTGCTGCATACCCATAATCGGCGACGCGACTACCATCCGCATCTTCACTTCATCATTCCCGCAGGAAGCTTCAACAAAGCCAAACAACAGTGGCGCAAGCGCAAAGGTAAGTACCTGTTTAATGCCTTTAATCTTGCCAAAGTAT
>NZ_JBFRMK010000134.1:0-378 GCF_041470405.1 Shewanella sp. 10N.286.45.A1 | reverse complement strand
GGCTGGCTAATGTATTTCTTTACCGTCGCTGCCAGCGTGCTGAAGGACTTTGCTAAAAACGACAAACAACTGGATGGTGATATCGGCTTTACGGGCGTGCTGCATACCCATAATCGGCGACGCGACTACCATCCGCATCTTCACTTCATCATTCCCGCAGGAAGCTTCAACAAAGCCAAACAACAGTGGCGCAAGCGCAAAGGTAAATACCTGTTCAACAGTTTTAACCTCGCCAAAGTATGGCGAGCACGCTTGCTTGAGCAATTGGCAGGCAAGCTCAACATCAAGCTGCCAGAACACCTATCCCAAAGAAGTGGGTGGTTGACTGCCAACATGTTGGCAAAGGCTTACCTGCGCTAAAGTACTTATCACGCTATC
>NZ_JBFRMK010000133.1:0-407 GCF_041470405.1 Shewanella sp. 10N.286.45.A1 | reverse complement strand
GCCAAAGTATGGCGAGCACGCTTGCTTGAGCAATTGGCAGGCAAGCTCAACATCAAGCTGCCAGCAGCTATCCCAAAGAAGTGGGTGGTAGATTGCCAGCATGTTGGCAAAGGCTTACCTGCCCTGAAGTACTTATCACGCTATCTTTATCGCGGTGTATTGCCCGATAAAAATATCATCAGCAATATCGGTGGCCAAGTTAGCTTTGAATATCAAAACAGCCAAACTAAAGCCACTGAAATACGCACTTTACCCGCTGTTGAGTTTCTGTGGTTGGTGCTGCAACACGTACTCCCTAAGGGCTTACGGCGAGTGAGAGATTATGGCTTACTGCGAGGAGGTGCCGCTTCCCTGCGACAGCGCATACACTTGATGCTGGCGGTTGCAGGTACAGTGTTTGCTCCGCT
>NZ_JBFRMK010000132.1:0-39621 GCF_041470405.1 Shewanella sp. 10N.286.45.A1 | reverse complement strand
CTCTGGCTCTGGCTCTGGCATGATTTCAAGCACTTCTCCTTCAATATCCAGCTTTTTATCAAAACTCACACCTTCATCTGGAGCCGTTGACACGTCGCTATCTGCTGTTGGAGTAATATCTTTTACTTCAGCTTCTAGTGCCTCTTTGGCAGCCTCTTCCTGCTGAGCTTTTTGTTCTTGTTCTTCATTTGCTAATCGTTGAGTACGCTTATAGAGATAAACGCCAATTAAGATAAGCAAAATAATGGCAATAATTTTCATTGTGTTCCACCAGTGGTTGGCCAGAGACTCAATCTGCGAGTCTGTTTAAGCATGTAAAATTGCACGAAAATAGAACGTTATTATTAATCTATTCTCTTTCTTAAAATCAAGTGTTTATACCTATTTTTTAATCGGGTATCAAAAATAGTGCACTATATCGGCCAATTTAGCCAAAAAGGCGACTGAATTCAGCTGAAATAGGTCACCGATAAAATAGAAAGCTTGCATAAAAGCGAGCTTAAAAGCACTATTTTGTGCGCACCTTCAAACTTTAATACATGAATTTTGTTTGTCGCTTAGTTGGGTTTTATGATGGTAATAACCCAGTAGCTTACTAAGGTATAACATGGCTTTTGAACAACTTTTAACGGGCAAATTACTTAGCGAGTTTAAAACCATCTCTGCAATGGTTGATATCTATTGCAAAGCACACCATAAAAGCATTGGTGAGGGCGTTTGCCAGGACTGCCAAGCATTCAAAGAATATGCTCATACGCGCCTAGATCGCTGCCCTTACGGACAAGACAAGCCAACCTGTAATAAGTGCCCAGTACATTGTTACAAACCGCATATGAAACAAAAAGCTCGCGAGATAATGATCTTCGCAGGACCTAGAATGTTACTACCACATCCTATAATGGCAATTAGACATTTACTGTCAGAGCGCAAAGATGCACCTGGCAAGCCACCCGCAGAATCTTCAAATAGACACCTTCGAATTAAAGTAAAATCTGAAAACTAGCCCTACTACCCGCAGCTTTAACTAACTCTTAAGGCTGCAGCCAACATCTATATCTAACTCATTATATTTAGAAAACCTCCTTAAGCGCACGATACAGCCAAATAGTGTCATGCACTTTCTTGTCGTATCTAAGATTCGCTACTAGACTTTCGGAAAGTAAACGGACTTATTTGAACAGCACTGCAATATTAATTTTGCACGCTGGGAACAATCAGCATGGAGGCTGCAGCTTTGACTAAAGAGATCCTGCTCGTAGAAGACAATAAGGTCATGTTGTTGATGATGTCGCAGATGTTGTCTTCGCGTGGGTATCGAGTCGTCACGGCTAAGCACGGCTTAGATGCACTTTCTCAGCTTGAATCGCACCCTAATATCCAGCTTGTTCTTAGCGACTGGATGATGCCAGAACTAAACGGCATCGAACTCTGTTACCAGCTAAAACCTCCCGAGTATGGCCGCTACATCTTCTTCGTTCTACTTTCTGGCCGAGATGACAAAGAGTCAATAGTGGAAGGTATCAATGCTGGCGCAAATGATTTTGTCGCAAAAGATACCAATATCAATGAACTTGATGCCAGACTAAAAGCTGGCTTTAGAACACTTGAGTTACACAATCAGCTGGTGGCTAAAAATATCGAACTCGATCGTGCCTACGCCACCATTAGGCAAGATTTAGAATCCGCCAGTGAACTTATCCAGCGCATGCTCCCGAATCAAACGAGCTTTAAAGGCGTTGAGATTAATTACACTCATATTCCCAGCGCACAAATTGGTGGTGACATGCTGGGCTGTATGCAACTCGATGAAGAGCACATAACCGTTTATCTGTTTGATGTCGCTGGGCATGGTGTTGCCTCGGCGCTTATGTCACTTTCAGTTCAGCAAAGTATCAGCTCAAACTCTGGCACCACCTCCAATGTCAAACGCAAGAAGGATACTGATCCCTTTTATAGCCTCATCGAACCTAGTGAAGTCATCTCCCACCTCAACCAAAACTATATCAGCCAAGATCAAAACAACCTGTATTTCACTATGGTGTATGCAGTTTTAAATACCAAAACGGGTTTACTTACTTATGCTTTTGCTGGCCACCCACCGATGATTTGGCTGCAAAAATCAAACAATAATAGTGCCTTCATTGAGCAAGATAGCTTTGTCGCTGGCATGTTTGACTTTGCAGAGTATAAAACAGAGCAAGTACAACTTAAGCCAGATGATCGCGTATTCCTATATTCCGACGGTATTACAGAAGCCGAAGATCAACAGAAGAACCAATACTCAGAAGTGGGCTTGAAGCAACTTGCTCTAACCCAAAGCAGTAAACCAAGAGATCAGCAAACCGACAGTATCGTCCAAGCCGTTAAAGCTTGGACTGGCATAACACAGTTCGATGATGATATCAGCCTGATTGCCCTTGAGTGACAAGGCGAATAGAGAGGAAATACTATGCAATTCGATATTATAGAAAAAGGCCAGTACACCATAGTTCAAATCAATGAAGGTCGCTTTGATGCCAAGCTAGCTCCTGCATTTAGAGAGCAACTAGAGCAAGTCAAAGGCAATATTCGTGACCACTTACACTTAGTACTAGATTTAGGACAAGTACGCTTTATGGATAGCTGTGGACTCGGTGCAGTAATGGGCGCTTATAAAATGCTGCGCAATACTAAAATAAGCATTGCTAACCCACAAAAGCCCGTCACGGATCTGCTCAAACTAACCCGCATGGACAAACTAATTCTCAGCCACCCAACAATTGAAGATGCACTGGCTCCAACCGCTTAAAGAGGTAGATGTTATGAAAGGAATGATCTTAGCTGCAGGGAAAGCCACACGTATTAAGCCGATATCTTACGCAATTCCAAAACCAATGGTGCCTATTTTGGGGAAACCTGTAATGGAATC
Source organism: Shewanella sp. 10N.286.45.A1 (assembly GCF_041470405.1). Taxonomy (NCBI): domain Bacteria; kingdom Pseudomonadati; phylum Pseudomonadota; class Gammaproteobacteria; order Alteromonadales; family Shewanellaceae; genus Shewanella; species Shewanella sp. 10N.286.45.A1. The sequence goes on along the minus strand of NZ_JBFRMK010000132.1, from coordinate 36,713 downwards.
GATGATCCAGCTATTTGCCAAAAGTGGCATAGACAAAATAGTGATCAACACCAGCCACTTAGCGGAAATTATCGAAAACTATTTTGGTGATGGTCATCATTTCAATGTGCAGCTTTCCTATTCAAATGAAGCCAAAGAGGTAAATGGAAAACTTGTTAGCCAAGCATTAGGTTCAGCTGGCGGCATGAGAAAAGTACAAGATTTCTCAGGTTTTTTCGACGAAACCTTTGTGGTAGTTTGCGGCGATGCTTGGATCGACCTTGATCTAAAAGAAGCTGTCGAGCATCACAAGAAGCACGGTGGCATCGCTACGGTTATCACTCGCGTGGTGCCCTCTTCTGAAGTGAACAAATACGGCGTTGTGGTTACAGATAAGTATGAACAAGTGGTTAGCTTTCAAGAGAAACCACTAGAGTCAGAGGCGTTATCCAACAAGATCAATACTGGCATCTATATTTTCGAGCCTGCCATATTTGACTTTATTCCAAAAAACACCGAATTCGATATTGGTAGCGACCTATTTCCACTTTTAGTTGCAAGGAAAGCACATTTCTATGCCGTTAATATGGATTTCCAATGGCTAGATGTTGGCAAAGTTAAAGATGTCTGGGAAGTGACTAGCGACATATTGAATGGCAAAGTTAAGGGCTATCCGCTCCCTGGCACCCAGCTAGCACCCGGCATTTGGGTCGGTATCAATACCCAAATTGATATCTCTAAATGTAAGATCACTCCACCAGTGATCATTAGCAGTGGCTGCGAAATTCAAAATGGTGCGACCATCATAGGCCCTGCGGTTGTGGGGGCTAATTGTAAAGTCGATGCTAAGAGCCTTGTCAGCAATACCCTCATCTGCGATTACATCCACTTGGCTAATGATGCCTACATAGTTAACAAAACCCTGTTTGGTGATTACCTGTTAGGGCACGATGGTTACACCCAATTGTTGGCCGATTGTCAAAATGTGCATATTCTGAAAAATCGCAATGTGTCCCGCACTTTAATAGGGCAAGCCAGTATCAACGATATCTATAACACACTGCGAACCCCGACGGCTGAACCTGTGCCGCTCCAACAGGTGAAATAAGGTCAGCTTATGGACGTGAACACAAGGACGTTTCACAAAGAGTACCTCAGTAGCTTAGAGGCATCTAGAGAGGTCGCGGAAGACATTGTGCCTTACTGGAATAGCCTGGGAGTTAATGAACTGATTATAGGGCAGATGGAGCTTTGCCTTGTTGAAGTCGTCAATAATGTTTTTGAGCATGCCTATCGCAATAATATAGGCGACAAATTTGAAGCTACATCCTATCTGACCAAGGCTCACAACCTGATTATAGAGATCTCTGATTTTGGTCATTCGATGCCAAACGACGTACTTGAGGAACTATTAAGCACTGATTTTGTAGAGCCTATAGTTGACGATCCTGACACCTGGTTACAGAGTGCGCGCGGATTGAAAATCATTCAGGAGCTATCAGACAAATTAGAGTATTTTTCACACCAAAACCGTAACACATTAAAGCTACAAAAAAGCGCAGGCTGAACCAATATAAATAGCTGTTCAGCTTATGCGGCACCACTTGAGGTTGCCACAAGATAAAAGCGCCTTAGTCAAAACCGATAAGTGCACGGAGAATAGATAAATGGACTTTTACTTCAGTGAGTTTGAAAAGCGAACTCCACCGCAACCTGCAAACTATAGCGCATCAAGAGAGCTGCTTTATCAGTATCTTGCGACCTGTAATATTACGCTCGGCATCTAGTATCTAGTATGACGCTGGGGATTTGCGCTCAATTACGATGCGATGTGGTTTTCGCTACCGCTGGCTTTTGCAGAGTCCTGTGCATTTGTCGGCTCTGTGCTGTTTACTTTTAACTTATGGAAGACCGCTGACGAGCCGATTAAAAACCCACCAGCCACGATAAATGAATGCATTAACGACCCCATGGATGATAGAACCATAGCTGTCGATATCATGTTTCCTACCTACGATGAGGAACCAGAGTTAGTTGCTCTTAGTATTCGAGATGCCTTAAATGTGCGTTACCCTCACGAAATAGCAACCCGAATTTTTATTCTCGATGATGGCCGTTACCCAGAGATGGCACAACTTGCTGCCGACATAGGTTGAGTACATCACTAGTGATAATAATATTGGTAAGTGCTTAGTGGAGACATTCGATGAGATATAAACACTATTTAGCCGTGGCGCTTGTACTATGGCTAGTGACGAGTGGTAAAACCGCGCAGGCTGAAGCGCTTAACCTTGAATTACGCCCCTTTAGTAAGGGCAACTATCTATTAGCAGAAGGACGCTACCCACAACCTGCAGCCCATTGGCATCAACTCAGTGTTTTGCTATTAAGTAATCCGCAGAAAGTATCGCAACAACAGATGTGGCAATCGGCAGGTCTTGCCGCATCACTCGCTGCCATTGCAGCGGACAAATCCGAAGACCTAATCGCCTATCAATATTGGGCTGATAGCACCCGCTATCTATTAACAGGCGGGACCAATTGGTCTCAAGTGCAACAAAACCTACATCAACGTCTAAAAACCGCTAACACTCGACTGTCGGTCTCCATGCAAGTCACCGATGTCACCAGCGGAATAGACGATAACCTTGATGTAGAACTGACGGCACTGCAACTGTGGGGTGAAAAATTGAATCTATTTGCCTTTACTGCACCTAGACTTGGTCTCAATCGTTATGACGCAGAAATCAACAATAGCGTAAGCCTATCTGTTCCATCTATCGCACCAAATGCTCAACATCAAGGGGCAGGTAAGAAACTATCGGGATACGATAGTAGCTTTTCCCACTCCCCTCCTCGTTTACTCCAACCCCATCAACCTCTTCAATTGACGCGACTAACGCACAAGCAGATCAACAGCCTGAAACGTTGATAAATAACACCTCCGATGCTGGAATTGCTGCATCTGCACAAGCCCTTCAGGAAACCGTCATACCTACGCCAGATATTGCTGAAGAATAAACTGCAATTGCGATTAATCCACAGGGAATTAGCAGCATCAATCAAACACAAGCAACTAAAGTCGAATCGCTACAAAAGCGGCAAATAGAACCTGTTCAGCTAACAGAAGAAGTGGCAGAAAACACAACTTCAGAAACCGCTACTGAGCGGTGTAAAAAATCAGCGTGATGCACTAAATATAGACAAGTAACTCGTTATTACCTACAACTAATTATGTTGCTCAACTTGCTGTTTAAAGGATCTATTACTACATTTTAAAGTAGCTTAATGTCGTTGCAGAATTAACTGCAGAGCACTCAGAAAGAATCAATGAATGAAAGGATTCATTATGAAAATGCATAAAGAAGATCTCCAACAAATCTATCGCTCTGCCAGCGATCAATTTGATCTCACTGAATCCACACATCAGATTTGTCTCCTTGAATTGGCGGACTCTTTACTCGATCTAAAACAGACCTCACCAGCACAACTCGCCGCATTAGCACAGCAAGAAGATTGCCCACTGGCATTTAAGTTAGCCGTCAAATTAGTGCAATCTCGTAAATACTTAAAGCAGATCACAAAACCTATCTCCATTGGTGTTGTCTTTGCGATGTGGGGCGAACATCACCGTTTACTAGAAAAAATCCCCTCCAATCCAAATGGAGAGAACTCTTTACTAACCAAGGTCACGCAACTTACTTGGGCATGTAAAGGCACTAAGATTAGTTGGCACCTTTACCCTGTTGACGATGGCTGCCCTCACAACAGTTTCGATATCGCCAACCGCATAGCCAGTATAAGCTCTCAGCCAGAAAAAATAACGGTGCTCAACCTTAAAGATGGCATTACTGCTACTAAGGGGCCACTAGCACAACTCAATGATGTAGATGATTCAAGAAAAGGCGGCGCGATTATTCATGGCTGCATGCAAGCATTAGACGATGGCGTAGATGCGGTTATCTATACCGATGCGGATAACTCTGTGCATATGGGTCAACTCGGGCTAATATTAGCCCCTTTTGTCGCCAATAACGCTCAGGTTGTGCTGGGCAACCGTAAAGACCCGCAGTCCATTTTAGTCAAACAAGAGCAGCGTTGGGGGGGCGGAATTAAAAGCCTTAGACATATGCAAAGAATGGTCGGCTCAGCCATTTTTTCGCAAGGTATTCATGATACTCAAGCAGCTTACAAGCTGTTTAGCCGTGAAGCGCTACTTCCAATCCTCGCAAAACCTAGCGTATTCGACTTCTCTTTCGATACCGACTGGATTTTGGCTGCAATGCAACAGCAACAGCAAATTGCCACAGTTCCTTTTGCCTTTATCGATTCAGCAGCTGAGTCTGCATCAATAGCGCAAGGGCCTATGTAGCCCCACCTAACCCGTCAGTGATTAATCAAGGATCACCGACTACAATTTCATATGAAGCTGTCAACTAGCAACTCTCTATTTACAGACAACGAGCTTGCAACTCATAGCTTAATAGTATGAAGTAACAACAATATGAATGAATTTAGCGACTTTATAACGCAAGGATACTGGTGGCTCTCTTTGCTTGGTGGTCTTCACTGCCTAGGCTTAGGTTTATATATCCGTTATATATACCATGAGAAAAACGGTAACCATAAAATATTAGGCAGTATCTTTAGCCTAATGGTACTGTATTTTTTTACTGGCTTACTCACTAAAGAGAATGTCCCAGCGCCAATACATTTTATCTACCTGCTCATCATTCCCGTCTATTTCCTGTTAATGCCACTGCTGTATTTGTACTGTTATCGAAGTTTGCATAACACAAGAGAAGCCATTGGTTTTTCGCCGCACTTTTACCCTGCTCTAGTTGTCACACTAACCGTTATTGCCGCAACAATTTATAGGGCTTCACAGCAAGATATTTTTCCGGATATTCCCTTGAATATTACGCCCGCTTTGAACCACCTGAATCTGCTTAGCGCTATGCTGCCTGGCATATTGTTTGTCCAAACAGCACTGTATTTTTACTTTATCTTGCGAATGTTAAGTCGCTACCCAGGTAGGACCTCTCGGCTACATCAAGAAAGCTTAAAAGATATCAAGTTCAGATGGCTACTGGTACTGACATTAGCCCTAATGAGCAACTGGATAATAAGAGCCGTACTCATAATGCTGCCACTCTATTTTGGCGAACCATTAAGCGGTGTAAACCATGCAGCAACTAAATTAGTACTATTACTAACCGTCTATGTATTAGCGATCTACGGCTTAAAACAGATCACCTATGCCGCATTTTTACGAGGAAAGTTAACCCGTCCTGCAGAAAAACCACCCATGAAAGCCTGCCAGCAACTACTCAGCTCTGAAGAGCTTGCTTACTTACAAAAACTGATGCAAGACGAAAAAAAATAATGTTGTTACTAAGCTTATGTCGTGGATTTTACTCCCCTAATTGCGATAGTGTACTCAGGTCAATTTCATTATAAAAAATACAGAAAGACCGTGAAGGGTAGAAAAACATGAACAAATTAAACAAGCTCACTCTAATTGCCACCGCAATGACAGCTTTGCTAGGTAGTAGTATGTCAGTTGCTGCAGAAAGAACTCACGACATCATCATCGATGACTTTTTCGATATTGGCGGCATGAGTGCAGTCACGCTCAGCCCGAATGGGAAAAAAGCCGTGTGGCTTGAGTCTCGCTGGGATAAAGAGCTTGATAAAAGCCAGCGCGATCTGTGGCTTCTCGATACTAAGTCTCGTCAAACCAAACGACTGACCTTCACCAACGAGAGTGAATCAAGCCCACAATGGAGCCCAAATGGTGAGTACGTTTACTATTTAGGAAAAGTAAAGCAACCTGATGCTAAAGCACCTTATAACGGCAAAACTCAAGTATTTCGTATTTCGGTGAACAATGGCGATAGCCAACCGATGACCAAAGAGAAAGAGGGCGTCAGCAGCTTCGAGCTAAGCCACGACGGTAAAAGCTTATACTTTCTAGCCAATAAAACTGTAACAGATACCGACGAATGGGCATCAATGCGCGCCAACCATAGTGCACCCAAATATGGCCATGGTGAACGTAAAACCAACCCGCTATATCAGCTCGACCTAGAGCACTTTAAACAGCAATTACTGCTCGACGATGACAAAGTTGTTTGGGAATTTAAAGTAAACAATGACGGCAGCAAAATTGCCCGTATCACCACCAGCGATAACGAACTAGTTTTCCTAGAAGGCTGGTCTGACGTTGAAGTTTTCAACACTAAAACCAAACAAAATGATGTATTAGCTGATGAACAATGGCGTGAACAAGCCCCCTCACCTTACGGTTGGTTACTCGGTTTAGCTTGGCAAGAAAATAACACCGAACTGGCATTTAGAATCGACTTTGACGGCCACCCAGGTAAGCTATTTATTAGTAACACCAAAGCAACCGATAAGCCCTCACTTGAAGTTTCACGCCCAGATCTGGTCACTCTCACGGCAAGCGATCTCACTTGGCGTCCAAATAGTGATGAAATCTGTTACCGCGGTGCCGATCATGCTCGAGTAAAACTATTCTGTACCGAAATTGATGACGGCGAACAAGGTGATACTCGCACCGTGATCCCGGGCGATATGGTTATAGGTAGTTATAGCTTTAGCCAAAATGGTAAGTCTGTCGCCTTCAGTCATAACGGTTTAAACCACTTCTACGATATGTTTATTGCCGATGCTAACAGCAGCCGTGCTAAACCCCAGCGTTTAAGTAATGTTAATCCGCAAGTTGATAGCTGGAAACTACCTCAAGTGTCAGTCGTTAAATGGACAGCTCCCGATGGCTCAACGGTTGAAGGGATCTTAGACCTACCAGCAGACTATAAGAAAGAAGATGGTCCATTGCCATTGATCGTGCAAATCCATGGCGGTCCAACATCGGCAACACCTTATGCACTGCAGCACCGTTCTTACGGTCGCTCTACATTTACCGCTAAAGGCTGGGCATTGTTATCACCAAACTACCGCGGCTCTACCGGCTATGGTGATAAGTTCTTAACCGATCTTGTCGGGCGTGAGCACGATATCGAAGTTAACGATATTATTGCTGGTGTTGATCAGCTGATAGCTGATGGCATTGTCGATGGTGACAAAATGGCAGTGATGGGTTGGAGTAATGGTGGTTACCTAACTAACGCATTGATCAGCACTACTGAACGCTTTAAAGCTGCAAGCTCAGGCGCAGGTGTGTTTGATCAACGTTTACAGTGGATGCTAGAAGATACTCCCGGTCATGTGGTTAACTTTATGGAAGGCCTACCTTGGGAAAAACCTGACGCTTACACCCATGGCTCTTCACTCAGCCACGCTGACAAAATCAAAACACCAACGCTTATCCACATTGGTGAAGGCGATCAACGCGTACCACTCGGGCACGCACAGGGTCTTTATCGTGCACTTAAGCATTACTTAGACGTACCTGTCGAGCTTGTGGTTTACCCAGGTGAAGGTCATGGCTTGAGCAAGTATCAGCACCGTAAAGCAAAAATGGAATGGGATCAGAAATGGTTCGAACATTATGTTTTAGGTAAGCCTGCCGAATAAGCTTGTCTGCGACATCAATAAAAGCGCCTCATTAGGCGCTTTTATTTTGTCTTTTTAATGAGATAGAAATCGATACAAAAAGCCATTCATTTTCGGTTCAGAATGGGTATGCTAGTGTTTATACTCATTTGTAGTTTGCTAGATAAGGATAGTTTTATGACGAGCTTAATCAAACGCATCTCCAGCAGCATTTTTCTAGTCGCCAGCATGTTAATAGCACCACAAGCATTAGCAGAAGATGGTTATAGCCAAGCCAAGAGTACTTTCCAGCAAGCAAATCAAACCCAGAAATTCTTCGATACAGCCTATGGTTACGCACTTTTTCCAACCGTAGGTAAAGGCGGAATAGGCATAGGAGCCGCGTATGGCAAAGGCCGTGTTTACCAAGCCGGTAACTATAAGGGCGACACCAGTTTGACCCAAGTGTCTTTTGGCTTTCAACTTGGTGGCCAAGCCTATAGTGAGATAATCTTCTTTAAAGATGAATCCGCTTACAAAGACTTTACCAGTGGTAGTTTTGAGTTTGGCGCGCAAGCATCAGCCGTTGCCATCAATATAGGCGCGAATGCGCAAGCTGGTACAACTGGCAACTCAGCAGGAGCGGGGAAAAAAGCCGCTACAGCAGCATATATAAATGGTATGGCAGTCTTTACTGTAGCCAAAGGTGGATTGATGTTTGAAGCAGCACTAGCAGGACAATCTTTTACTTTTGAAGAGAAATAGCCAATAAAGCTGAGTAATATTCTAATCCAAAAGCCTGCCGCTCATTACAAGCTGTAGGCTTTTTAATATTTAACGCCTAAACCCAGTAGGTGCTATCAGTTTTTACTCGCCCCCATAAACTGAATTCTTGTGGGATAAGTTTCACCATCGCTGTTCATGCTTTGCGTAATCCTTTGCATCAAGCCATCTAGTTGAGTTAAATCTTCAGAACTTAGCGCGGCAACCATCTTTTTTTCCCGCTGATGCAGTACAGGCATGATCTCCTCCACCAACAGCTTACCTTTTTGCGACAACTTAACTAACTTGCTGCGTTTATCATCCGGGTTTTCACAGCGTTCAATTAACGCTTCTTTTTCCAATCGAGTCAGTACTTTTGTCAGCCCGCCCGAGCTGAATAACATGCTTTGATACAGCTCTGTCGGCGACAGCAAGTGCGGCGATGGGTTACGGCGCAAACTGGACAACAGATTGAAATCTGAACTTTGTAATCCGTAAGACTCGACACACTCTTTAATTATCTGAATAAAAATATTGTTTACTTGCGTCAATCGCAATAAAGCTGGGTATGAGGTTGCTGCACACTCAGGCCAATTCGCGTCATTCTGTTGCAAAATGTCTTCCATGCACTTTTCCACTTGTTCTACCTCTCACTTTTATTCATTGATCACCATTATATCTTGCGAGAAAGATAAACGCCATCTAGTATCTTTCTGGAAAGATACTTTGCAAGCTAGGCTGATAATGTCAAAACATCTGGGTTGCCACTATTTGGTAATGGAACAAATAAGCTAACAATCAAAAGCTTAAGAAAGGTAGTAACGCTGTTTATGTTAGAGATGAACAGACTGTTATTTGTGGCAGAGATCAGCAGCCAGTCAGTGAATTGGATTTATCGCGAATTTTTTAGCGTTTTTAAACTGCCTGAACTGAATTCAGCTTTAGCAGCACATTTGCAAAACCAGGTAATTGATACGATTTACCAGTAAAAATTGATTATGCATATACCTCAACTAACTGATCACTGCTAGCAACCATGCTTAAAGTGCAAGTAAGCGCGATGCTTAACACAACAATCGGTCGATGCATTCTCTAGGTCTCAAATACTCGCTTGCTGCTTTGCTAATGAGAAAAGCGACAAGCAAACCTTATTAAAACAGTAACGGTTATGGAAAAAGTGGCTTAAACACTGAAGTACAGCCCTAGCCCAACCGTAAACAACTGAGTAGCAGACCCGCTACTTGCACAGTAAGACTGGCTTTGTGGTTAAACAAACAGACTCACTGCGCACGTGGCATAACCCACGCTATCCAAAGAGAGAGCGTGTATAACAAAGAGAGTGATGAGATGGGAATGTTTAAAGCAGCATCCTTAACAATGATGATGGGGCTTACCGTAGTGGGTTGCGGTAGCGATGATTCACCTGACGTAGAAAATAGACCACCAGTCGCTGTGCCTGATACCGCAGCAGCTTTAGCCGAAGGCGCACCAATTCGTATCAAAGTACTCGCCAATGATTATGATCCAGATGGCGATGCTATCGAGATAGTCGACTTTGTCATTACTGATGGCAGCGGCTCTGTATCCCAAAGCAATGATGACTTATTGTTCACACTAGGATCTGCTGGCACAACGCTAATTAACTACACCATATCCGATCCCCATGGTGCGACTGACTCAACCACAGTGACCATCACAGTCACCAATCCTGAGCCAGAAATCGCTGAATATGTAGGTTCAAATACCTGTGTTAGTTGTCACACAGATAAAGCCACCTTTTTCGAAACTGGGCATAACTTTAAGTTGAATAAAGTGGTCGACGGTAAAGCACCTGAGTATCCATTTAGCTCGATAGACGGCGCGGTTGAGCTTATGCATGGGGTCAACAATAGCACTGGTACACCTAATGACTGGAATGACATCAGCTACGTCATCGGCGGCTACGATACTTGGGCAAACTTCCTCGACAAAGACGGCTTTATTCTGACAGGAACCGGTGTCGCAGTGTCTATGCCACAAAACGGCGAAGATATTTCAATCAATCACATGCAGGGTTACCTGCCTGACGCCCCAGCTGATTCACAACCATTCGACTGTGGCATATGTCACTCAACAGGCTGGAAGGACTACACGCCAGACTCAGATCTAAACCCTAACCATCAAGATGGTCTGAAAGGTTTTGCTGGTACTTACAATCAGCCAGGCATCCAGTGTGAAGCTTGTCATGGCGCAGGTAGTAAGCATATTAAAACTATGTCCGCAGACGATATTTCGCGAGTCGCTGAAGGACGCTTAACCGCAGATCTCATTAAAGAAGATATGGGCTATGGTTTAGCGATTACCTGCTCAGAGTGTCACAGTAAGAAAACCAACCGTCATTACCCAGACTTTGTCAGTGAGCACAACAAAGACTTTGGTGGCGACAGTATTGGTGGCCGCACTATTCCGTACTTTGACGGCGGCCGAGTCGCTGGTGATGCAATGTTAGGCTTAGATGCTAATACTGGCGAAATGACAGGTAAAAAGCATGAAATGGCTTGCCATATTTGCCATAACCCTCACCGCTCAAAAGCTAATGCAGATCAGCCAGGGCACGAAGATGCGATGCTAAAACAGTGTACCGACTGTCATGGCGATAAAGGCTTTACTCCAGATCTACAAGTACACGCATTCGTGGCAAAATGTACCACTTGTCACATGCCAAAGAGCAATCACTTCTTTAGAATTAATCTAGAGTTCCCATCGGCGAGTCCAGAAAACTTCTCTGATGACGGCATGTATGTACAGCCTTGGAATGTTGCTAAAGATAGTTGTGGCAGTTGTCATGATGATTATGACGAGCGTGCAGCCATCATTGAAAAAATGCACCAATAAACTAAATCAATAAACTAAATCAATAAACGAGCTCAAAACAAAAGCCAATTAGCATCGCTAATTGGCTTTTGTATGTTTTAAGTCTGGCGTTAGTTAACGTATGACTACTTATGGCCCCAAGGCACAGGCGGCAGTGCCACAGGCTTGGTTAGATCAAAGTCGACTCTAAAGTCACGCTCTTCTCGGGTTAACCGATAAGTGAGCGCTTCAGGTTTAACGTACATATGCCATACGTTGGTAATCGACACATCTAGGCCGTTTTCTCTGAAGTTATTAATTGAATATGCATCAACCGGGAAAGACTGCTCCGTGGCGCTGCCCATATCGGCTGTCATGCCACCATACATAGTCACTTTATCTTCACTGCCATCTTTATGGCGATGGTCATGGGCGAGATGCAGACCATACTGAGTTTTAGTGATCACCCAAGTTCGAGAGTGATCATCCCCGACATGAAAAGGCACTTTAAGCACAGTGTCACTGCACTCGCGCACATGCATAATCAGTTTTTTGCCACTAAATGCGGAATCTGCAGTATTACCGGCTGTCACCGTACCTTGAAATGCTTTGCCACAATGAGCGGCGAGATTATCGAAAAAAGCGCTCTGCTCTGAAGTCACAGCCATAGCTGGTAGCGATAGTGCGCCAACCGTTAACAATGCAATTTGTGAGTATTTTGTTGTTTTCATTATTATCTCCGATGATTTGTGACTAACCCTATCATAAACAGATAAATTTTAGCTTAAGAGCAGAAAGTCCCCTCAGCCAAATAGAATACTGAGGGGGAATTGGTCGCAGGTGAACTAATACTTAATTTACGCTGGCTAGAATGCCGTGATGCCATTCCAAACCGTTAAGCATATTAGCTAGATTTGCAACTGGAACTGTCTGTATTGAAAACCATTGGCTCAAAATACTTAAGAGCATAAAAGTCCCCTCAGCCAAACAGAATGCTGAGGGGGAATTGGTTGCTGATGAACTAAACCTTCTCAACTCAGATTGGAAGCATTTGATTAAAATGCCTAAGAGCAGAAAAGCCCCTCTGCCAAATAGAACACTGAGGGATAATTGGTTGCTGATGAACTAAACCTTCTCAACTCGGATTGGAATACCTTGGCGGCAGTTCGCACCAGTCCAGTAATCATTGAGCATACTCGCACCTTGATTACGGGTCGGATCTGCATTGGAAGCATTTGATTAAAATGCTTAAGAGCAGAAAAGTCCCCTCAGCCAAATAAAACACTGAGGGGAAATTGGTTGCTGATGGACTAAACCTTCTCAACTCGGATTGGAATACCGTGGCGGCAGTTCGCACCAGTCCAATAATCATTGAGCATACTCGCAGTTTGATTACGGGTCGGATCTGCATTGGAATCCATTTGATTAAAATGCTTAAGGTTGCCCCTCAAAACGCCATGCAACGAGGGGATCCGTTTTAACTAAACCTTCTCAACTCGGATTGGAATACCGTGGCGGCAGTTCGCACCAGTCCAGTAATCATTTAGCATACTCGCAGTTTGATTACGGGTCGGATCTGCATTGGAACCCATTTGATTAAAATGCTTAAGGTTGTCCCTCAAAACGCCATGCAAAGAGGGGAACCGTTTTAACTAAACCTTCTCAACTCGGATTGGAATACCGTGGCGGCAGTTCGCACCAGTCCAGTAATCATTAAGCATACTCGCAGTTTGATTACGGGTCGGATCCGACGGGATCATTTGATTAATTGCAACACCACCAGCCCGCTCTTTTAAGCCTGCTAGCTTTTTGCCATTAATTACTCGGTCATCACCACCAAACCCTTTTGAATGACCAAATCCATGAGAGACACATACCGCACCTTTGGCCACACCAAGATCCGTTTGCAACGTGCCTTCAGCAGGCTTGCCATTGGCAGTAACCAATCTTACCGTGTCACCGTCCTTAAGGTTTTGCTGTTGAGCAGTCTCTGTATGCATATAAACAAAGTTGGTTGGACTTATCTCTGCTATGCGTTTGTAAGCGACCGCATAGTTAGAGCGCACTGTCGCCTTATAGCTAGAAAATAACAGTGGATATTCAGAACTTGGCCAATGGCTGTCCCAGCTATCGCCATTCCAAAAACGATGCTCATGATAAGTGACTGTGCCTGGATAGTATTCACCAGAATAAGCGTGGCGCACCTGCGCTACTGCTTCGTGATACAGCTGCAAACATTTAGCCCTTGCACCTTTAATAAAGTCACCGTCATAGCGGTCATCAGCCACATAGTAACCACCACGTGATAACAGCGCCTCAACCTCTGTGGCCTCAGTTGCTGTTAGTCTTGGCGTTAAAGGTTTCATCGCATAATCTAGCCCAGCCCACAGCCGATCTTCTGCGGTAACTGTTGGCAAGCTTTCACACTGCGCTGCCACATTAGCAAGGTATTTAGCATGCCAATCTTCGAAACAAAGTAGATCTGCGCTAGAACCATCTTCGCGAGTAATCGCGTCTTTACCAAAACCAGGAAGTTGCATATCTAGTGCGATATCAACCAATAACTGCTCCATACATACGTGCTGGTCTGCGGCAGTTTTAACCGTTCTAGGCGTCACCAAAGGCGCAGCTGCAACCACACCTAACATATGCGAACCCCACATACGATCCGCGGCATACTCTTCTAGCATTGAACGATCCGGAATAAAGTAATCAGCGTAGCGGTTGGTTTCATTCATATGGCAATCAATACCAATAACCAACGGCAAACGTTTAGGGTCAGCAATGCTCGCAACCACTTCTTGGCTAATTGATGCCGCACTATAAAGAAAGTTATTACGCCAGTTGAACAACACCTTAGCTTGATAAGGGTCACTATTGGCATGACTGGTCCACTGCTCTGCTGCATTCATTGCTGGCAAGACTTCATGCCAAGGCGTACTCGCAGGGTAAGGGTTTTGGCCTTTTGCGACCTTTTGCTTATATTCTGTCGAAGATTCATAAGCACCATCACGACAGGCATTAACTACGCCATCGAGGCTGACACCATTGTCGATATTGGCTAAATCGTAACGACCTTCCATACCGCCAATCGGGCCATTACCGTAAATCGCACCACCTTTAGCGTCATGACTACCAACCAAAGTATTTAAGGTTGCCCAGATCCATCCCATCACATAACCATCTGATGAGTTAGTACCGCCGTTACCAGCCACACAAGCCTTACGCCCATAATGGCCTAAATCTTTGGCGACTTGGCGCATATCTGCAACTGCGATGCCCGATTTAGCAGCATACTCTTGCATACTGGTGCGTTGTGATTCCTCTTTAAGAAGATACAGTGAAGAGGCTAGGGTAACTTTACGTCCAGCATTGTCTTTAAGAGTTTTCCTAACAAACAACTCCGCTTTATCACCCCTTTCTGCAGAGACAAACTCTTGGCTACCCGCTTTAATGATGATCGCTTCATCGCCCCCTAAGCCAAAGTCTTTGGCTTTCGCAAAGCGGCGATATTGCGGGTGCTTTGGATCAACAATCACTAAATGACCCGCATTGGTGTAATTGAGTTCACCTGCTGCCTTAGCAGCCTGCTCACTAGCACCTTCAAGATGAGTTTTATTAAACCAACCCTCTTCCAACATCGTGCGGATAACACCAAATGAGAATGCTGCATCTTGTCCGGGCTTGACTGCCAACCAAGTCGCATTAGTGTCTGCCGCCACCGTGGTGCGCAGCAGCGGATCAACACAAACATACTTAAACTTTCTATCGACTCGGCTATCCGCAAGACCACGACCAACGCGGTTTAAGCTGGCGCCTGAAGACCCTGGGCTGGTTCCCATAAATAGGCCGTACTCGACATTTTCCCAATCAACATCATTGAGCCACTCTTCAAAGCCCGCCGCCATACCCAAACTGTAACCGGTTGCTTGGGCAGCGCCACAATAAGCATGCTTAGTACCTAAGTTGCTTGTGCCCCACGCTTGCTGCATAAAACGCGCATAGAAGCTGCCACGTAACGTGTCTTCTGCACAGTAAGTGGCAAACAAGTGGTTAGCTGCAGAGCCAAACTCTGGATAGCCCGGTTTTACTGGTTTATCGAGTTGACGCAGACTACGTAAGCCTTCAACGTGACCTTCACCAAATAGATCGCCACCGGCTAAAATCTCTTGCAGTGCTTGCTCGTAACTAATAGTGACCCATCTACCTTCACCACGTTTACCATCGCGCTTAAGCACTTGGGTGACACGGCGTTCATCATCGACAGAGTCGGCACAACTTGCACCTTTAGCACAGGTTGTAGCACGGTTTTCTAGCCCTTTCTCTCCCGCTAAGGCGATATAGCTCTGCTTAACACTGGTTTCAATTGGTAGCGGTGAACCGGAGTTGTTTTCACAATATGGATTACCACCGACTTTTAAGATCTTGTCATTTTTAGCATCGACACGGACTCGCAGGCCACAAATGTTATAGCAGCTAAAGCAGCGTGAATAAGCGGTACGAACACCCGCAGTTTGTTGCCATTCACCATTAGCATCTTGTTGACACTCAGGCGGGATCGGATGGCCGAATCGGCTCACATCTTGACTACGCGCAGGATGTATCGAGTTGGACTTATCACTACAGCCAACAGTTGCCGCAGCGACAGAAACAACGCCTGCCTGCGTTAAAAATTTACGTCTATCCATTACCAGCTCCTAGCGTTGCCATTCGAGGAAGTTAAGTGACAAAATCTGTTTATCCTGTGGCTGTTCAGGCAAACCGATATAAAAGATATTTGGTTTAGTCCCCTCTCCAGCCAACATGGCGTACACCTTATTATCAGCAACCAGTTTTGAGACGGTGCTAGTGGGATCGTTTAAATCACCAAAGCTGCGCGCCTCGCCAATGCAGGTTTCTACACAGGCAGGCAGCAGTCCCGCTGATACACGATGAATACAGAAGTTACATTTTTCTGGAGGAGTCTCTAAGCTTTCATCTTTACGTCTTGCCCCATATGGACAAGCATCGACACATAACTGGCAGTGAATACACTCGTCATGATCGATCACCACAATGCCATCTTCTTCGCGTTTGTAAGTTGCCTCAGCAGGGCAAACATCAACACAAGGAGGGTTATCACATTGATTACATTGATTCGGTACCGCAAGCGTCGCTAAACCGGTGCTGGTTTCGAGTGCCGCTTGGTTGACACGAGTTCGACAACGTCCAGCCTCAGTTTGGTTTTCCATTGCACAGGACACAGTACAAGATAGACAGCCTGTGCAACGGCGAACATCAAACACCATAGCCAATCTTTTTCCAGCGGTTTTAGCTTGAAGTTGCGCGCTAGGGATGAGAGTCAACATTGCTCCACCAGCGGCCATTTTTAATATGGATCGTCTATCCAACATATTCTTTCCTTATTGTGAATGCAGTATTTAATACTCATAGCACTTATAAAATCTATTTTTAAAATACACTTAAAAATATAAATATATAAACAAAGGAACAATTAAACGTTTAAATATCAAATAATGGTCACAATAGAAAAATAATTTAATTTTTAATGAAATTAAATCTAGAGATAGATTTAGGACAAAGTTCACATAGTAAAAATAATTATATATTTGATGAAATTAAATCTTAAGATAGGCTTAAGACAAGCTTCACATGGCGAAAATAGCTAGCTAGACTTATATCACGTTTTTAAAAACATTAAGAGCCAACAATTAAAAACCTTTAATTTCAACGGTTTGAGCCACACCACCTTAAAACTCCCATATAGTACTAACGTACAAGGTAATCAACACTTTCAACTTAATTAATTATCCAGAGTAAATATCACTATTTGATATTTGCGAATATTAATATGTAAAACACGAGAGCTAAATCAAAAATATAAAAACAAGCTTTTAAAAAGTGTGACTTATAACACTGAATATCGCAACTCTTATATAGATTATATAAACCACATAAAACGCAGGTGATTTTCCCATGAACAAAATAGACCAATTAAATTACAATCAATTAAAAGTGTTTATTGCAATATATGAACATGGTCAAAGTCACCAAGCTGCAAATGAGTTAGGTATGACAGCCTCGGGCGTCAGTAGAACACTAAAAATATTAAGAGATATATTTAAAGACTCTCTTTTTATCAGACGTTGTTCTGGTTTTGTCGCTACCGAGAAAACTCACCAACTTATTCCTATGGCAAAAAGCCTAGTAGAACAGTATCAAAAAATTGAGATGCAGCATTCTGTATTTACCCCTGCTGAATCAGGAGGACAGTTTGTCATCCACGCCTATGATGAATTTGTTTACGCGGTACAGAAAGTTGTTCGCGATGACATTCTAAAAGAAGCACCTAATCTAAGGTTTGATGTCCGGGTATTGACTCATGATTGCTCCACTGAGCTTGCCAATGGCGATATGGACTTTGTGGTCGTTTATGAAGGGTTTAATGCTAAGAACCTTAATTATGAAATGTTCTCTGAAACTGACAGTCTCTATATCTTGGCCCAGCGTGAACATCCGATTCTCCATCAAGCTATTACGCTTGAAAACCTTTCCCGTTTCTCCTGCTTAGAGATTGATAACTACGACGATCTCGCTTGCCCACTACTGGTCAACTTATGTCGTGAACAAGATCTATGCATGGAAGTGGAAGGTTATACCGACAGCCTAGCATCAGCAATGCGCTTACTCAGCGAAACCGACGCTATCACTCTGAGCTGTAACCAATTTACACGCCAATTCGTCAACATGTTGCCAGATATCGATTACATAAAATTACCTGAAGACTTGGCACAAAAATGCCGAGTTCGCCGTCGTGAAAACCGTGAAATAGGTAACTATGTCCTGTTCGGAGATACCAATCATTCGGCTGCATTCAACTGGGTCAAATCCAAATTAATCTGCGGGCTAGAAAGAGAATGGCGCATAGCCAGTGAAGCCTAGCGTTATATCCACAGGGGAAGTCAAAAGCCGGTCGATGAGAGACCTAATTTTGCATTTAAAGGAGCTAAACCAGAACCAAAACAGCGTGTGACCGAGTGAGTGATTTGCTACGCCTGAAGCCAAGTCACTTACAAAGCAATATCAATGTCGTCAATGCGAAAAGAATAAGTAGTGAATTAACACTATCAAGATGGGGAAAACATATGAAAATTAACAGACGCACCTTCCTGCAGGGAGTTGGAGCCAGTTCTGTTGTAGGTTCTTTGTCTGGCTTAGTGCCAGGTATAGCCACTGCAACAGAACGCGGAGGCGCACCAGACAAGATGCTTAAGCGTGAGGGTAAAATCGTTTATCACACTTGTCAGCGTAACTGTGCTGACCGTTGTCTGCTGAAGTTTACCGTTCAAAATGGCCGAATGACCTATGTCGAAGGCGCATCAGAGATGAAGAAAATGGGAACATCTCCGTGCGTTAAAGGCCACGCCTACGTCCAGTATACTTATGCTGCCGACCGCATTTTGCACCCAATGGAACGAGCGGGAGCAAAAGGTGAAGGTAAATGGCGCCGCATCAGCTGGGATGAAGCTTACCAAAAAATCTCTAGCCGCTTACAACAAATCATCAAAGAGCATGGCGCTGACTCCATTTTGCCATACAGCTATTCAGGCCATGAAGGCGTTATCGGTAAATACGGCGGACCAAGCCGTTTCTTTAACGCAGTTGGTTCTCGCAAGCTAGATCGTAAAGTGTGTGTTTTCGCCGCTTATGAAGGATTGAAGTCTGTTACGGGTACTTACCAAGGCCCAGATCCATACGACAATATTTACACTAACTGTTATATCTCTTGGGGGCAGAATGAAACTGCCACTAACGTGCATGGCATTAAGTTCATTAACCAAGCACGCGACAAAGGTGCCAAGCTATTAGTTGTCAACCCAGTGCGAACACCTATCGCATCACAAGCTGATATCTGGCTACAGCCAAAACCAAGTACCGATACCCATCTTGCGACTGGGATCATGAAGTACCTAATTGAAAATAACTTAGCCGATACTCAGTTTATCGAAGCTAATACTATTGGTTACCAAGACCTGCTTAAACGCGTAGACGAAATGAGCTATGACGAAATAGAGAAAGTGACTGGTGTACCAAGAGAGAAGATGTTCAAGTTTGCCAAAGTTTACGGCGAATCTGAGCTATCTGTTATTCGTCTCGGTTATGGTATGCAACGTAACTACAACGGTGCACGTATGTCTCGCGCTATTGCGATGATGCATGCCGTTGCGGGTCAATACGGTAAAATTGGTAATGGTTTCGTTTACGATAACACCCAAGCCGATGACAGCTTAAACTACTCTAAAGGCCGTGCGGATCATATCCATCCAAATGGCGACACCGTGGGTCATGTGAACATGACGGAGATCGCTAAAGCGATTCATCCAACAAACCCAACCGCTTACGGTAAACCTATCAAGCCAATTAAGGCTGTAATCAACTACAACGGTAACTTTGTATCAGTCGCACCAGACTCGAATGCATGTCGTTTAGGCGCTATGCGTGATGATCTGTTCCTAGTCGTACATGACTTCTTAATGACAGATACCGCAGAACTGGCTGACATTATTGTGCCATCGACTACCCAGTTTGAGTTCCCAGATATGGGCACCGACTACAACTGCTACCACATGCAAACTTCTGAAAAAGTGATTGAGCCTTTAGGTGAGTCTAAAGACAACTGGATCTTCTTTAAAGAACTTGCAGCTCATATGGGACTGGATCATCACCCAGAGATGCGTGTTGATTATGAACAGATCCTACGTGACTTCTTAGACACCGAAGAGCCAGCATTTAGACACAACAACATCACTTATGAGCAGATCATTAAAGAGAAGTTTGTCACCGTCTATGATCAACGCCCTTACTTTGGCGACGGCAAGTACAAGACGCCAAGTGGCAAGATTGAGTTTTACTCAGAGATGATGAAAGAGGCGGGCTACCACCCAGTCATCGACTTTGGTTTGCCAGAAGACGAGATGATCCCAGAAGAGAAGAGCTTGCCATTCCGCATGCTATCTCCAGCGATCCCTCAGCGTGCTAACAGTTCATTCTACAACGTGAAGTACATTCGTAACTTCCCTGCATACTTCGCCAAGATTAACACCGAAGATGCTAAAGCACTTGGCATTAGCAATAACGACAGAGTCAGACTCAGCAACCACCGAGGCGAAGCATTCTTTGTCGCTCAGGTTTCAAGTCAAGTGGGTCGCGGTACCGTAATGGCACCTAAGAACAACTGGCGTCGTATGGATCCGCAAGGTAAAGCCAGCTGTACCAACAACCTCACCACCGACAAGTTAACCGATATGGGCGGCTGTTCAGCCTACCACTCGACTAATGTCGCGATAGAAAAAGCCTAAGGAGTAAAAGATGTCTATTAATCAAAAAGTGGGCTTTGTCTTCAGACAAGAAAATTGTGTCGGTTGTGGTGCTTGTACAGTGGCCTGTCAAATTCACAATGAGCTTCCTGAAAACCATCGCTTCCGTAAGGTCGATCGCTATGAAGTGCAACGCGAAGATGGCGCGGTTGATGTGTGGCTATCCCACTCTTGCATGCACTGTGAAAACCCAGCCTGCTTGATGGTCTGCCCGGCAAAAGCTTATCACGTTAAAGACGACGGAATTGTGGTACTAGACCGTGAAAAATGTACTGGCTGTGGCTTATGTGCCAGCGCCTGTCCTTATTCAGCTGTCAGTATTCGCGAAGACGATGGCAAGGCCGACAAGTGCAACATGTGTGTTGAACTTCTTGACCGCGGTATGAAGCCAGCTTGCGTCACCGGTTGCCCTGTTCAATGTATTGAAACAGGTAATATCGATGAGGTGTTAAAGCGACCTTCAGCAAGTAAAGAAGGTATCGGCTACGGCGATTGCATCACGAAACCTAACATGGTGATTATTAAGGAACGCGCATAATGACTAGCCAATATGGCCCAACGGCAACGGCTTACTTTGCCTTTAAGTCGATGATTTTCTTTCCATCTAAGGCAGAGGCGTTAAACGGATTAATCGCGTATCTCGAAGCGAATAACCCACAAAGCCCTTTGTTAAACGAAGCAAAGCGCTTTATCGACGATGCATCTGAACTGGAGTTTGACTTCAATCGCATGTGTATTGGGCCATATAAGTTGTTGGTTGCTCCCTACGAGGGAGTCTACCGCAGCGGCAATCATGTCATGAATACAGACGAGACCGTCAGAGTTGCCGAGTTTTACCAACATATTGGCTTGGTCATTGACGAAAAATTCAATGAACCAGCCGACTTTATCGGTAACGAATTGGAGTTTCTCTACTGTGTTCACGCGTTAGCCAGTGAGCAGAAAGCAGCAAACGATATCGAAGCCTTTGAGGAACTAAGGGCCATTGCCGATGAGTTTCTTACTAAGCATCTGGGTACGTGGATCACTCCCTTCTGTGAAGGAATAAAAAACCATGCTCAACATGCATTTTGGCGCGAGTTTGCTACTGAACTGCACCTTTTTGTCACTAAGCAAATGCAGTGATGGCTTAACGTTATATAACCAAAGTTAAGCCACTATGTACCAAGCAAGAAGGTAATAGCCGTCGATAGCTGAACTTATACCCCATCAGCTATTTGGCGGGTAGAACCAAATAGACGACCTAAAGTCGCTAAAGGAGTTATGAATGAACAGAGCAATAAGATTGTTTAGTTTTATTGTCATTAGCCTGTTTGTCTCAACGGCAGCTATGGCTGCTGACGTTGCAACACTGCAACCTCAACAATGGCAAACAATTCAGGAACACGCTATTCCAGGTGACATCCCTGAGATCCGCGGTATGCCAACACAAGTTGAACTATTAATGCCAGCATCAGTACCAGAAGATGCCAATGAAGCTGTACTTGGTTACTTAGGTGCCACCGATAGCATCGCATTTTTAGTGTTTGCCAGCCTATTTGGCGTCATTGCGCTATTTATCATTTTTATCATGGTAAATGGTATCTCGCGTCTAGATAAAGGCTTCTCAGGCAAGATGATCAAACGTTGGTCAGGCCTAAGTATCAGTGTGCATTGGCTAGGTGCTATCGCTTGCATACTACTCATGCTAACTGGCTTAGTTTTGGCTGGCGGTCGACACTACTTTGAGCCAAGCATGAATGCGCCAAGCTGGGCATCACTGGTAGGGCTTTCAAGTGGCCTACATGAGTTGATGGCGTTCCCATTCATCTTGGGTTACGTGTTAATGATTTTGATGTGGGCTCCAAAGCAAATCCCTGCAAGTTATGACTTGAAATGGTTTGCTGTTTTAGGTGGTTACCTCAATACCGGTAAGAAACATCACCCAGATGCTGGATTTGCCAATGCGGGTGAAAAACTTTGGTTTTGGGTGTTTGCCCTCTTTGGTGGTGTGATGGTGGTTTCAGGGCTAACAATGATGTTCCCAGAAACCTTTGTCGTCACCAAGAATACCGCTAACTTTATGCTGGTATTACACATTGTCTCTACCATCATTATCAGCGCGTTCTCAGTCGTACACATCTTCATGGCAACCGTCATGTCTGAAGGCGGTATGTCTAACATGACCTCTGGTTACTGTGACGAAAACTGGGCTAAGCAACACCATAACTTATGGTTTAAAGAGCTGAAGTAACTCAGTCGCTTAATAGCACAACCTGCCCATCAACACTTAGCTGTTGATGGGCAACCCAACAGCACAAATTTATTCGTTCGGCACCAACTCTAGCCTCTAGAGAGGGCGACTTTTTGTTGCCGAAAAATAGGGAAATACACAAATGAAAACGTTAAAATCAATTGTCGCGGTTGCAGTAAGCTTATGCTGCGTTAACGCTTATGCAGCTGATAACAATGCCGAACTTGAAGCGCGTATTGCCAAGCTTGAAAATAACGCTGCACCGTCACAGTTCAAAAATAGCCAAGTCAGTCTATACGGCTCTATTCGCCCAACATTAAGTTACCTAGACGACAGCCAAGATGAAACTTGGGATGTTCGCGATGCACTCTCTCGCATCGGTATTAAAGCCAGCACTGAATTTGCCGACGGCTGGACCGCTATCGCGCAAGGCGAATGGAGTGTCGATATTGCCAACTCTGGCAACTTTGGTAAAGCCCGCCAAGCCTACGCTGCCATAGCGTCACCTTACGGCCAAGTCGGCATTGGTAAGCAACGTCCTGCGCAGTACACCTTAGTGGCTGAATATGTCGATATCTTTAACCACGGCAACAGCCCTTACGCCTACGACCATGAAAGCCCATTCTTTGTCGATAACTTTGTCACTTATCAGCTAGTCACAGGTGACTTTACCTGGATGGCAGGTGCCCAGTTTGATGGCGACAATGGTGATGATGCCACCGACATGGTCAACCTTGGTGTTGGTTACGATATTGACCAACTACACATAGGTTTAGGCTATGTGACGCAAAATACACTTGATAGTAATAACATTGAAGGCGACGACAACACCTTTGGTGGCGTAGTGGCTTACACCTTCAATAATGATCTGTACCTTGCCGTGAGCTATCAAGACAAGCAGTACAACTATGATGCTGGCAGCATGAATAAAGATCGCAGCGGCAGCACCTTAGACACCGCACTGGCCTACCCTATTTTTGATGACTACAAAATTAAACTCGGTTACTTCCAATTTAAAGATGGTATCGATGGTGAAACATCTGCTGATTACGATGGCTTCAACACCACTCTTGAGTGGAACCCAATCGACAATGTTCGCGTCCACCTAGAGTATTTAGATAAGAGCTACGATCATCAAGAAAATGATCACGCGATTACTATCGGCTTTAGATACGACTTCAACCTTACGTGGCAAGGCTAGTCTAACCGCTAGTTATACCGATCGGTATTAGCAAGCTCCAACCTAAAGAGGCCATCAAGGCCTCTTTTTATTCCTGTCACTTCGGGAGAAGAACATTGTTAGGATTTAGAAAATCGCTCATCGCGTCAATGGTGACTATTGTCGCCCTATGTCTGGTGATCTCAAACTGGCTGTCCTACATCGAGCTCAAGCAAGCTACTATTGCCAGCACCAATGAAAAACTCACTAACCGGTAACTCAACTATTGATAATTTACGCTTTTATAACTCAGTGCAGATGCGGCTGAGGCCTTCGAAAACAAGGACACTTTCTTAGAGCCCACAGGGATGTGTTAACGGCGAGCCTCTGCAGTATCTGTACATACGCCGACCGCAGGTTATTGGAACCACAAATACGCGACGCTACAAACATTGGTTTACCGATAATAAAGATATTCCTATCTATTTATACTTTTGACTTAAACGGATTAAATGCAAACATTAGTGCAGCATAGATAATTTCACTATCTAAAGCTTCTCTCAGTGAATCCATTGCAAGCTCTACTTTGACAGCATCATAACTAGACATGGGAATATACTTGGTTATTGTTTTTTCTTTTGAATGGAAAACCTCTAGTTTTAACTGCACAATATCTGATCAGCCAATCTAGAGTTTGCTTGTCATACCTACAGCCCGCTTTTGTCGTAAGTAAATAATTAATATAGATTATCTTGATATTTGTATTTGTAATAAACCAAGACACTGCTTTAGAATAGCCGCCGTAGTAGTTGGTATAAGAGTTTTATTTGAACTGCTGCGATACAAATTTACCCACCCCAGTAAGTTCGAATAAACACACTTGGAACTCAGAGATGTTTTTTAAAAGAAAAAAAGAAACAAGGCCAACACTGGCTTGGGAACGACTCGATAATAATGGCGGACCTGCATATACATTTAGAACCAAGGTGCCTGGAGGTTGGTTAGTCGCAACCCGTGAGCCTCATGGTGACGGCGTTGGCAGTGGAGCTACATTTCTGCCTGACCCAAATCACCAGTGGAACGGCTATTCACTCGGTCAAGAAGAGCTAGAGCAACAAGAGATCGAGCAACAAGTTCCACAAGCTCCTTGCGCAAAGTGCAAAAAGTTAACTAATCACATCGTTGCCGGCCAATATAAATGTGGCTGGTGTGACTAATTCACCACCTCCTTGGCACACACTATAAAATTTGGGGCAAAGTAATACTCATTGCTAAGCCCCGATAAATAAGTCGCACACTTCAGTGCAGTATAAAGCGCCTTCGGGGCTAAAAAACTTTGCCTGACCACCAAACTACCTAGCCTTTCCGTAAGCACTCACCACAGATAAAATCAACAAGCCATTAACAACTAACTGTTTGTTATTTATAAACTATTCTAGTAGCATCGCAGCCATAAATATTGGTTCCCTCTCTTTCATAAATCAGACTTTTCATTTAACAGGACGTTAAAATGGACTCATTCCCAAAATCTCAAATAATCGATTTCAATCGCACTGATGTCGCGAGTATCGAGCAAGCCTTAGTGACTTATCAAACAAAGCTCGCTGCGCGTCAGGCATTCAAAAATAGTCAATTTGATATCGCATTTATGGATATCAGTAGCGGCCAACGTCAGCACCTTCAGCTGGCCGATACCGCGCATGCGGATCTCGCACTGCAAGCATTGAACCTCACCCCAGATGGCGGCTACAACCTACAAGATATAGTGACGGAAAACACCAGCCTGTATATTTCAGAGGCGCTGTTATTTGCGATTGCCCTTGAACATGACGCCTTAAAACCACAGCTACGCCAGACGGCACAAGCTATGGCCGATTATGCTCGCTATGAAAATGACACCAGCGAAATGTGGGTCGATGATATGCGGGTTTTTGGCGCTGAAGCCCTGTTTATGATGGCGATGCAAGATGCTGAAGATGCGATTTATTTAGCGCAGTTTTTTATCCCCTACTGGGACGATGAACATGCCACAGGCTATGAGCATATGCTCCTCACTCTACTGCGCCATCACGGTTGGTGTGACGCCATGATGAAAGCATTTGTTTGGTGTGATAATAGCGCCTTTCGTTTCGCCTTTTATGGCAGCCACTGGGAAAGCACCACCGCAGAATATTTGCCGCTGGGTGAGTTTTTGCAGCAGAACCCGCAGCAATATCCGCGCTTTATTGAATTGCTTAAGCAACGTTTTGCAGCGCAGCCGATGCTGGTTGAGAACGAAAGCGAAGATTTAGCTAGCCAAAAGCCAATACTGGCAATTTTTCAAAGTTTATTTCCCGAGTTTTGTAGCTGGGAAGATGAAGAGGTAAGCCGCCAACTTGGGCGTCATTTTATTAATGACACGCTTGAAAATGAGGCGATGGATCTACAGCAACAACTAGAAAATGAACTCGATAGCCCGCTATCGGCCTATGCTCAAAGTGTCTTCCAGCGCCAAGAAAAATACCGCCAATATGACAAGCTCAAAGAGGAGCGACAAGCCGAATTGGGTGGCACCCATATGCTTACAGATTTCATCGCTACGTTAGACAATAGCGATGCGCTGCTGAAGTATGTGGTGCTCAATGAAAACCCTGCGATTTTAGACACCATTGAGCCTTTTGATATTTGGGCGCATTGTAAGATTCATGCCCCTTCGCTATATGATGCAATGGACGAGGCTTGCTGGAATAGAGACAATTTAGACAATCTGCGTGAGAATATACACGAAGTACTTAGCTATCCAGCCAACGATCTACTCGAAGATAAAGAGTGCTATTTTGATGTTGAGTTTGAACAAGGGGTTATTTGTAAAGCTTATCTAAGCCCAGATGACAACAGTATTAGCCATGTGAAATCAGCGCATATCATGTTGCGCTTTGTCGACATCTTCTATCGCATATTGGGTCAAAAAACCTTATCGGCAGAGCTATGTGAAATGCTCACTGGTGAAGGTGACTATCAGCCGATAATGACCACTGAGGCCTACTATGCTCGCTTTGATCCTGCGCCCGCTGCAGCAGAAGGTGAACTCAGCAAACATGACAAACGTAAGTTAGAACAGCTTATCGACGGCTTTAGTGATATGGATGACCCAGTCACACTGACCATGCTGCAGCAAGCCGACAAACTATTCAAGCAACGTACTTGCTATGATGTTAGCCACTGGCCTGAAGATAATCTTGGCACAGATGCGCTCAAAGCCTACCTATTGCTACAAGATACGAGTAACCACGTTGATGATGCCTATACCGCAGGGCTACAAACGGGGTTAGGTATAGCATTTGAGCGAGCAGCTGCCTTATTGCTGGAACACGCCGAAATTCAAGGCGAAGGCCACTTCGAAGACAAGGGCTTTACCCCCACAGAGCTTGAGCAAGTCAGGCACTATTTCACTCAGGATAAAGCAGAACTTAGCCAAACTGAGATAATTGCACTGTTTGATCAGCATCTGCACCGAGATGACGTATGTCGCCAATCTAATCTGTATTTTCCTAAAATCAGTGACAAGCAGATTAGTTACCATTTTTTCCAAGACTACGATGATGACTACCAGCGCGTTGCCATTATGTGCTTTTGGCTAAAACAGTTGCCCACTACTGCAGGTCAAATTGCTGAGCGCTTGTGGCAACTGTTGATCACGATGGCGCCAACTAAGATGATCCGCCATCTTAGTCGCCTTTATAGCAACCATGAATACCGTTTAAGATTCGACAATCAGCTCGATGAAATTAACTTCTATGAACTGCTTAACCGCCATGGGATTGCCGAAGACTACACGTTAGCGTTTCAGGTAGAGCAATCTATCCATAGCTCAAGCCGTGAAAGTGAGTACCTTGCACTTGTCGATTTGATGGAAGAAACCATCCCCGCTAATGCAGCCCAAGGTGGCATGATAGCCGCCAGACAACGAGCGCAAGCACACGCCTTGTTGCGCGGCTTAGATTTTACCTATCAGAGTCATAAATTAGAATTTCATCAAGATGTAGCGCTGCGCTTCCCTGAGCTTCCGTTTAAGTTAGACGCTGACTTGCGCCAGTGTTTAGCTGACTTTATCGCTCTTAATAGCCGCTCATGGGAAAGTGTTATTGCGCATCAATTTAGCGCATCGACACTGTATTTCGATCATGCCACCGACATCAATGACCTACCGAAAAAGTTGCGTTTGCCATTTCGTTTGCACCCAGATGCCGATATTAGTCAGTCGCGTCATTGCTCGGGTATGAGTTGGATTAATGCCACCATCGCCCAGCGAGTTGACGATGAATTATTGATTTTAGTACTCGATAAAGACGCGGCCAACTACGATCAACTCTATCTCGGCGGGCAACTGCTTATCGTTGATAATGATATCGATGCTGCTACCGTTATTGACGCTGTGCAACAACTACCAGAGCAGGCTGAACGCAAACAAACTCTTGCTGCTAGCCTATGGGCTTACTTACAGGGAGAAACCTGTTATGAGGACTTTGCGCCGGTATTTAATGCTTATTTAACCACTGAAACAGTTGTCAGTATCGATCAATATCGTTGTTATAGCGTAGGCCAGTTCTTATGGCGCATCGATAAGCCTCGTCGCGAGCGACTGTTATTACTGCTCGCCAACCATAGCTACCGAGCCTACAAGATTATTGTCGAGCAAATGGTGAACGCGCATATGGATCGGCAAGTGAGCCAAGGAAAAATTGATCTCGCCACTCGCTTAGGTCTAGATAGCGATGACTATCGAGAGAGCGCCTATAAAGAACTAATGGACTGGTTGTTTGCTCATGAGGTTAAGCGTGAATTGTTGGTGTTATTTGCGATTAAGCACTACCACAACGGTATGGGAGGTTACCTCGCCCAGCTTGCGCGCAGCGGCGAGCTTAAGCCAGTATTGTCGTATCTGCATGTAAGCAATCGCGCCGCCTTAGTGGATATCTTAGCGCAACAAACAGATGCCGCCGAACTGCTAACCATATTTAAAGGTGAGAAATCCCGCCAAGTTAGAGACAGTCTTGCTGCAGCTAATCCGGCTACGCCAGCTTAACACTAACCAACGCTTTTAGCGTTTTAATCAAACCAAGCTGCTGACTTTTCAGCGGCTTGATTTTTTACTTTATCGTCAACGTACATAGATACCATCGCCAATGCTGCAGCCAACGCGCCTAAGTCATCAGAGAAGCCGACCACAGGGGTTAAGTCGGGGATTGCATCAATAGGGGCGATAAAATATGCCAAGGCGCCAAATATCACCGTTTTAGCCCACTTAGGTGTATCAGGCCGCTGCGCCGCGTAATACAAACACAGCGCATTATCGATGACTTCACGGCCGGCTTTTTTGGCAAACTGTTTTACCTTCAACCAAAAGCTATCGTCGCTGTACTCTGAGTTATTTGGGATCTCTGAATTATCAGCCATTATCCACTCCAATAAAAAAGGGAATACCCTGTGATATTCCCTTATTTTTGATGATTTAGCTAGCGCTTACGCCCTTCAATAATCACTACCTTTGATGCTTTGGCGTGGTGCCCCAAGCATTCTTTTTAACTGGGCGTTTACCGCCAGTACCAGCTTTAGCTGCTTGTCCCTGCTTATTGCCATTGGCTTTGCTTTGACCAGCTTTACCTTGACCCGACTTTTTCTGCCCAGGTTTATCCTGGCCTGATTTCCCTTGTTCAGACTTGCGATCAGCAAACTGATCGGCTGAGAAGCGAGTGAATGCCTTCTTACCTTTGCCGTCATCTTTGACGTTTAGCTTCTTCTTACTGCGATTCGCTTCGCGCTCTTGACGAGACTCTGCTGGCACTAAACAACTTGGGCTATTGCCAATTAGCTTTTCTTTGCCCATGGCGATTAACGCTTCGCGAATAAGTGGCCAACCCGCAGGGTCGTGGTAACGCAATAAGGCTTTATGCAACTTACGTTGGCGACCTTTCTTCGGTACTGACACCTCTTCACTGCTGTGCTTCACATTCTTCAGTGAGTTCAGCTCGGTATGGTAAATGGTTGTCGCATTTGCCATCGGTGATGGATAAAAGTTTTGTACCTGATCGAGCTTAAACTTCTCCGCTTTTAACCACAAAGCAAGGTTCACCATATCTTCATTGGTGGTGCCCGGATGCGCCGAGATAAAGTAAGGGATCAAATACTGTTTCTTACCCGCCTCTTTTGAGTACTTATCGAAAAGCTCTTTAAACTTGTCGTAAGTGCCCATGCCCGGCTTCATCATTTTATTCAGTGGGCCCTCTTCGGTATGCTCAGGCGCAATTTTCAAATAACCGCCCACATGATGAGTAGCCAGCTCTTTGACGTAACGTGGATCTTCAGTGGCGAGGTCATAACGCACCCCAGAGGCAATAAGCACCTTCTTAATGCCCGGGACATCACGGGCAGCACGGTAAAGATCGATAGTCGCTTGATGATCGGTATCTAGATGACCACAAATTGACGGGAACACACACGACAAGCGGCGACAGGTGCTTTCTGCTTTTACACTAGAGCAGCCTAAGCGGTACATATTTGCTGTTGGGCCACCCAAGTCTGAAATCACCCCAGTAAAGCCCGGCACTTTATCTTGGATATCTTTAATCTCTTTCACAATCGAGTCTTGTGAACGACTTTGAATAATACGCCCTTCATGCTCGGTAATCGAACAGAACGAACAACCACCAAAGCAGCCACGCATGATATTGATCGAGGTCTTAATCATGTCGTAGGCAGGAATTTTTTCTTTGCCGTATGAAGGATGAGGCACACGCTTATAGGCTAAGTCGAAAACGCCATCCATCTCGTCGGTATTTAGCGGCCATGCCGGTGGGTTAACCCAAATAGCGCGTTCAGCATGTTTTTGAAACAGCGCTCGTGCACAACCTGGATTTTGCTCTTGGTGCAAGATACGTGATGCGTGGGCATATAAGAATTTATCTTCAGAGACCTTCTCGAAACTCGGCAGCAGCACATAGGTTTTTTCCCACGGCTTAGGTCTTGCTGGCTGAACACTGATCGCCTTTGGCGCATCATTGTCAAAAATCTTCTCATCCGTTGGGCCAGATAGGTTTTTACAACCAACATCATCGGCGCCATAAGGATTAGGGATAGGATCAATTTTATGCAGCTGATCCAGCTTACGCGAATCCATCCCCTTCCATTCTGGCAGCGGCTCTTTACGGATAACCGCAGTGCCGCGAATATCATGCAACTGACTCATCGGCTCGCCATTGGCAAGACGGTGAGACACTTCCACCAATGGTCGTTCGGCATTACCGTAAACCAAGATGTCAGCTTTAGCATCTAAGATAACGCTACGACGGACTTTATCTGACCAGTAGTCGTAATGAGCAATGCGGCGCAAACTGGCTTCAATACCACCAATCACCACAGGCACTTGCTTGAATGCTTCTTTACAGCGCTGAGTGTAAACGGTAACAGCACGGTCTGGGCGCTTGCCACCAATGTTACCCGCGGTATAAGCATCATCATGTCGCATACGGCGTTCAGCAGTGTAACGGTTAATCATGGAGTCCATGTTACCGGCAGTTACACCGAAATAGAGGTTCGGCTTACCTAACTTCATAAAGTCATTTTTGTTAGACCAATCAGGTTGCGAGATAATGCCGACTCTAAAGCCTTGCGCTTCCAGCATGCGACCAATTACCGCCATACCAAAACTTGGATGATCCACATATGCATCGCCAGTAACAATAATAATGTCGCAGCTGTCCCAGCCTAGTTTGTCCATCTCTTTACGAGACATAGGCAAAAATGGCGCTGGGCGAGTAAGCTCAGAGCGAAACTTGGGATGAGTGAAAAGTGTGGATTCTACTTGCATGGATTAGATAGCCTAACTGAGATAACAAAAAATACGCGGTTCACGCGTCCCTACTGATGCTCACAACGGGGACGCGGAGTATAACAGGCTCCGCACCATAGGTGTGACTAAAAAAGCATCAAGTTGATGCTTTTTTTAGTATAGCCTATAAGACCATAAACTGGCTGTGGGTATTGCTGTGCTTGGGATTGTGATTATCTTATCGAGATTTTCACTCTCAGATATTACCGAGCAAACACCGCTATAGGTTAGTCACATATGCGATTAGATTGGTTACAACTAACCCCAAAGTTACCGCCCAAGTGGTTAATACCCCCCAGAAACGACCAAAATGATAACCGCCCTGTCCTTGAGTTAAACCAATGGCATGCATCAAACGTGCGACTATCCAGGCAGTGCCGAATATATGCAATAGCGCAGCACTGGTGCCATTCATCTCTGCAACGATAAGTAGCAGCAACACTATTGGCGCATTTTCGAGTAAATTGCCATGCACTCGTTGCGCTAATGCCAGTGCTTCATTGCCAGCGCTGCCGATACCAATTTTGTGGATCCGTCTTAGTTTTATCACCCTATAAGTGAGCACTATCGTGAGTAATGCTGTAAGGCTTATATAGAGTCCTGATATGGCGAGTGGCATTGCTTGTCCTTATTTAAAATCATCCTCAAAAGTACAGCATTACAATTTAGGATCATTATGTAAATAAATGGCAACCTTTTTAGCTCAAATAGGTTAAGATGCGCTCGTAAAATCAAGGCCAGTAAACAGTCGCCCAAGTCAACAATATTGAATAAGCGTAAGCCACTGTTTAATTGAAATAAATAATCCTAAATCACCTTTGGCGAGTAAGATATTGGATAATCAAGAGTTCCTAGAGAAACGCCGCTTTATTATTAGACTCGGCAAAGCTCTACATAAATTTGGCACGCCAGCCTACCGACTTGAAGCCCACCTGCAAGCTGTCTCCAACCTGCTTGGTATTGAGGGCTATTTTTTGATCTCGCCAACCGCGCTGACCTTTGTACTGCAGCATGATGAGGATCAAGAACATAACCACGTAGCAAGGGTTAAACCTGGCGAACTCGATCTAGGCTCACTCGCCCGTACCGATGAACTCGTTGAAGAGCTTATGTCCGGTAAACGAACTCTTGCTGAAGCGCTGGAAAGACTAGAAGAGATCTCCAATAAGCCTAATCCTTATGGTACTGGACTGACGTTATTGGCGTTTGGTAGTTCAGCTGGCGCATTTGCCATGTTAATGGGTACCAGCTGGAACGATGTATTTTGGTCCGCTATTTTGGGCTTGATGGTTTATGGCTTGGTTTACCGCGCTGAGCGTTCTAAGCGCATGGCGGAGATGCTTGAGCCTCTCGCAGCAATCTTATGTGCTATTGCCGCCAGCGGCATTGCACAGTTTGACCCCAGCATGAATATTCCGGTGGTGATCCTCTCAGGTATTATCATCTTTATCCCCGGGCTAGCCTTAACGCTCGGCTTGGCAGAACTCGCCGCCAGAGATTTAATCTCCGGCACAGCGAGGGTGATGGATGCCTTCATGTTATTGTTTAAGCTTTATTTTGGGGTGATCCTCGGCTTAACCATTGGTAAAGCTTTGTTTGGTGAAACCACCTATGTTCCACCTGATTCGCTACCTGAATGGGCTATCTGGTCTGCGGTACCGATTCTGTCGATGGCGCTAGTGATTATCTTCAAAGCCCGCATGAAAGACTCACCTTGGGGCGTTCTAGCGGGGATTGTGGCCTTTTTCTCAGCTATGCTTGCCAGCATTTACTTTGGCGACTCGATCGGTATTTTCTTTGGTGCATTAGCCGTGGGTGTATATTCAAACCTTTATGCTCGCTGGATGAAAGCACCAGCCACTATCGCATTGCTGCAAGGTATCGTCATACTCGTGCCTGGTAGTAAAACTTACATCGGCCTAAATACCTTAATTCTAGGTGAAACTATTTTTAATCAGTCACACCTAGGCACCCAAGTGTTCCTTATCTTTATGTCGATTGTAGCAGGGCTAATCTTTGCCAATGTTGCCGTTCCGCCTCGACGTACCTTGTAATGAATGTCCAATAGCGATATCGGAGTAACAAATTCATACATGCGGGCGCTGCAGTGCGCTCGCACTCTGCAGATTACATTCACTTCTCCTTAAGTAAAATCATCAACTTAAGCTTGACTAACGCCCTAGTTCCATGTGTTATAGACTTGTAAACCACTTGTTTCCCCTTTGATTCAGCTAGGTGTCTCTCTATCTATGACTCGATTTAGTAGTAGCACGTTAACCGCACTTACATTAGCACTCTCCAGTGCGGTTCATGCTGAAACGGCCAAACCCAATGAGCAAGATCCTAAGCCTCTAGATTACGAGCAGAAAAAGAAGATAAAAAGCATTGTAGTTAAGAGTAATGACATTTTTGATCTATCAGATCCTGAAACCTTCTTTATTCATCGCTGGGCCAACTACCTGCATATCAATACCCGCGATCATGTCATACGCGATAAGCTTAGTTTTAAAGAAAACGATAATGTTAGCCAAAAAGATCTCGATGAGGCGCAACGTATTTTGCGCGCAGAGCCTTATATTCGAGATGCTGAAATTGATTTTGCCGAACCTGCACCAGATGCCGATATCGCCGAAGATGATGCTGAAAATATTCTAGTAGAGACTTGGGATAACTGGTCTTTACTGCCCACCTTTAGCGTAGGCCGTAGTGGTGGTGAAAGTAAATTTTCCATTGGCATTAAAGAAGATAACTTGCTTGGTTTGGGGATTCGTACACGCTTTAAATACCAATCAAATGCCGATAGAACGGGCTATAAGTTTGCCATCAAAGCTCCGCTTAATTTTATTGATCATGCCACTATCGCGGCAGATTTTTACGACAATAGTGATGGTCAAGCGACTCACCTCTATTTTGAAAAGCCTTTCTACACACTCGACGGTAGCAACATGTATTCCGCGGAATATTTAGATGATCTTCGGGTCGACACCTTAAAGCAAAACGGCTTAGAGTTTAACGAGTTTGAGCATGCCGTCACCTATAACAGCGCTCGCTTCGGCTGGTTACTCAACCACAACAGTGATGAGCTTTCACGGGTCATTACCGGGCTGACCCAAGATAAACATGATTTCGATAATATCGAAGAGTACCCAACGTCAGAACTGCCCCAAGATCGAGATTTCCTCTATCCATGGGTTGCCTATCAATACCTGCAAGATGATTTTAAAGTGCTCAATAATGTCCACTTAATAAACTACAATGAGGACTTTAATCTCGGCTGGCAACACTACGTCAAGCTTGGTATCGAAACCCGAGATCTAGGTGATGACTCCCCCGTTGGTTACCATATTAATTGGCAATCGAGCCGAGGCTTTCAAGCCCAAGACCATTTACTACTACTGGAAATGGATGGTGAAGGTGTATTTGCCACCAGCCAAAAAGATTACTTTAAAGTCAACGTCGCCGCCGAGTATTTTTATCATATTTCACCTAAGTGGACCGCCTACTCTAAGTTGAGGTTGAGTGCCTCACAGAATAACTATATCGACCAACCTTTTGCCCTTGGTGATGACACCGGGATCCGCGGTTACCCTAACGATTATCAATATGGTGATAATCAATGGGCGTTTACAGCTGAGGTGCGTAACTATCCCAATATTAATCTGTATCAGTTAGCAGAACTGGGGTGGGCTGTGTTTTCCGATGTTGGTCAAGCTACAGGCGGTAATGATGCCAATAATGAAATATCTGGGGTGATAGGCAGTGTTGGGATTGGCGCGCGGATTTACTCATCTAAATCAAGCTATGGCAACGTTGCTCATATCGATTTTAGTATGCCATTTACCACTGGCGTAGAAGTGAATAGTTGGGAGTGGCGTTTCCTAGTAAAAAACAGGTTCTAATTGCGAGCGGCTAACGATGAACGTTTTAGCTTTACATTTTGCCGACTGCATTGCAGTCGGCTTTTTCATATCGAAAACAGGCTCGTTAGAACTTGTAATCCAGCGTTAGATAAACCTGCTGGCTATTGTCGATAGTGATCCCATTACGCTCATAATCTTGTTCTAAATAGCGATAGCCCAAGTCTGAAGAAAGATGCTCACTCCACTTATATTGCACACCCACTTGTCCACCCCAAGCCACATCGGTATCGGCACGTCCTGCAACCTTATTGTCATTGGCGCCCACTGAAATACCTGCAAAAAGGTTAACATCTTTGTGTACTGGCATCAGGTAATCATAAGACAGCAACCAGCTATATTGCTCTTGCTTGTAATCGATACCAGCTTGCGAAAACTCATCCTCCATGTAACCGAAGGTACCGGTAATTCGATGTTGTTTTTCAATCAACACACCGACGCGCCCCTGCCATGAAACATCTTCGGTATCATGGCTAATTTTGCCATCGACGCTATCAGTTTGATAACCTGCCGCAGCACCAACAAAAAACTCAACTTCGGCAGCATTTACGCTGCTAACGAGTAAACCTGAACATAAAACACCGGTTAACATTGTTTTAATTTTCATAACAAACCTCACTCATGACTAATCTGCTTAATGTCGTTATCGACGTTGAAGCTAGATTACCCCTTGGTTATTCAATGAAAAAGTGCCTGTAGCCAGCTAGTTTGTATCGTATTTTGAGACAAAATACCGTGGAAGAATATT
The DNA here is from genome assembly GCF_041470405.1 of Shewanella sp. 10N.286.45.A1. Classification (NCBI taxonomy): domain Bacteria; kingdom Pseudomonadati; phylum Pseudomonadota; class Gammaproteobacteria; order Alteromonadales; family Shewanellaceae; genus Shewanella; species Shewanella sp. 10N.286.45.A1. Next base: position 321 of record NZ_JBFRMK010000132.1, on the reverse strand, counting down.
ATTTTAAGAGACTATAAATGCGCTAGTTTGCCTTAGTGCGGACGTTTATTATCAAGAAATGCCTCACCGCTTAGCCCCTAAAATAGCCACTAAGTTGAAAATATTTAATGGGTAAATTGGATTTCAGAAATAGAAGCTCTAGCAGTTTGGTTATCAATCTGATTTAATCATTGTCGTTACTAGGGGTTGTTGATCTTTCGAGCTTAGTTTTTGTTCGGTTCTTTACCGTAAAGAGTAATGCTTCTAGTACAAGGCGTGAGCGATAAAGCTTAGCTGGCTAAGTGAAAAGCTCGTAACGCAGTAATAAAAGAATTGAAACGA
>NZ_JBFRMK010000131.1:0-547 GCF_041470405.1 Shewanella sp. 10N.286.45.A1 | reverse complement strand
CTCGCTCAGCGCGATTATTGTCGATGTTTAGTCGCCCATCTTCAACGTATCGAGTTAAGTTCGGCCACTGATTCAGGCTGTAACTGATAGCTTTCCCTAAACTGCTTTTGGGCGGTACATGTTGCTGGGATTTCTCTAACCAGCGGTGCAGCTCATCCAGTAGCGGCACACTTTGTTGTTGCCGCTGTTGCCGGCGAGCATCAACACGGCTTTCTCTGCTTAATGTCTCGACCCGATAAAGCTTTTGGATTTGGTTGAGTGCCCAGTTTGCCTTACCTGTTTTGCCTTTCGGTTGAGCCATTTCGGCTTCTTTAAATTTGCGTCTTGCATGCGCCCAACAGCCCGCAAGTGTTGCTTGGGTTTTACCGTAGCCTGCATAACCGTCAACTTGTAGGTAACCATTAAATCCATCTAAAAAATCAACGGCACACTGTCCCGCTCTACTTGCCTGATAGTCATATAGGACGATATTAGGGATGCCTAGATTATTCGGCACGTCTGTGCCTGTAGCGTACAGCCACATGTAGCAGGTTGCCTTTTCTTCTTT
>NZ_JBFRMK010000130.1:0-12719 GCF_041470405.1 Shewanella sp. 10N.286.45.A1 | reverse complement strand
TATACTGATTGGTATAAAGCCATTAGCTACAATTTATTAACTTTCGCTTAGGATAGCAACAGATAGCGTATTGTTTTACTCAATAATACTCGCCTTATTCGTTTTTGCTCTTATGGAATTAGCGGGTGGGGGAGCTGCACATATTGTTAGGTCAATATTTAGAACTCTTTTGATGTTCTTACAGATAAGATCTAGTTCACAGCATTGATATCTTATCGGTTGCCTATTCAGCTTTTGTTCATGAAAGCACTGCATTTTAAGATTCAATTAATGTTAGTTGCTATCATAGAAGACATAGGTTTTCATCGTTTAAGCTACTCATTTTCAAAAAGCTTTTACCGATGTAATTTTAAAAAATGTGCTTAGATAGTCTGTAACATTTCAGAGTTTAAGTGCAACAACTCCGTGATTAAGGAACTGTTATGAAATACTTATCTATGTTTGCTGTACTAGCCTTCTCTGCTTCTGCAATGGCTGTAGATTGTACTGAATGCCATGAAAAAATTGATGTAGCAGCACATACTGAAATGGAAGCGACAATTGCAACTTGTAACGATTGTCATGACATGGAAAGTGCCCATGAGTTAGATACTGAACTACACACTGTTGATTTAACAATCAAAGAGTGTGCTGACTGCCACGACTAACTGAGAGGTTAGTGGCCTTTAGCCAATAAAAAAGCCAGCTATATGCTGGCTTTTTTATTTTTAATTGGTCGGGATAACAGGATTTGAACCTGTGATCTCTTGTCCCCCAGACAAGCGCCTTACCGGACTAGGCCATATCCCGAAAATGTCTACAGAATAAATGATAATTTGAGGGAATTCTGAAGAGCCAGCACTGTAACAAGTCAGTTGAGTCACTGCAAGCGCTTCATTAACATCATTGTTTTGTTTGGCTAGTTTATAAACTTTTCAGCTACCCTAATGAATATAAAACCTTCTGCCCTCACGCATTACTTCAATTAACTCTGGGGCGCTCATTTTCTTTTTAAGGCGTTTTTTATACTCAGAGTCGTAAATCCGATACTTACCGTGTCGATCGATAGTCGTTATTTCAGACTGCTGATAAATGGCAAATATACGATTGTCACCGGTATAAACCCAGGTTCTGTCACTTGGCTGCATCAAGCTGCTACCCGCACTAAAGTCAGTTGTTGGATTGGTACAGCCAAGTACTTGTGTCATCAATGTTGGCACAAGTGCATTGTGAGTTGTTCTGTAGTTGATGCGTTTATGTGCACTCTGTTTAGGCCAATGAATAACCATTGGAACTTGAACGTTATCTGGCGAAAGGTTTACCCTGGCTTCAGTTGGATTACTGGTAAACATTTTCCCACTGACACCGGTGATGACAACTAAAGTGTTGGCTGGTAAATCAGTCAGTATCTCTTTCAACTGACTATCAATAAAGTTCAATGACTGGCGGTATTGATTGAATAACACTTTTTCAGCAGATTTTAGCGATCTATCTGCTTTTACTGTCTTAACACCAAGAAAGCCTATCGGTGTGTCGTAGCTATCGGGTGATTTTAAATTTAATAGTGTAAACCAAGGTTGTGTTGATGCCTGAATCCACTGCTGCCAGTTTTCAACGGAGCTGATATCTGAACTTGCGTAACTATCATCATATTGTGAGTCAATTCGCTCGAAGTCATCAAAAATAGCCTGAGGGCGAGCGATGGTATCTACACTGGTAAACAGCCCCAGCTGATAGCCACTGGCCGCGAGCTCTTGAGTGAGCACAGGGCTTTCATAATGCAGGTCTATGGCATTCATATAACTGCCTTGTAAGCCGTAAAGCAGGCTGAACATACCGCTACTAAATTGGTTGCCACCACTTAAATGCTTTTGAAAAGTTTGGTTTTTATCAGCGTATGCCGTTAAGAAAGGCATGGTTGTACTGTCGACTAACTTTGCCTGAAGGCTATCAATCGCAATGAATAATATATTTGGTTTATCATCTGGCGTACATTGCATAGGTGATAAAGGGTACTTGAGACTGGTTTTGGGTCTCGTTTGATCTTGGTCTTCAAGGCTGTTGTCGATACCATAACTTTCCATGAAGCTTCTTGCTGTCGCTGGATAGGATAGCGGGTAAGCATCATCAAACTGTGTTATTTCGGTAACGTCAGCGGCATCGCCCCAAATATGTATCAGGTGACTGGCAATGAAGCATAAGCCAACGACCCCAACGACTTTGTTGCCATAATTACGCTTACGGATTTTTTCGATACGTTTCCACAAATAATTAGCGAGCGTTAGCTCTAAAGCTAAAATGCCGATTGGCGTAATAATGTAGGAGGTGCCTTGCAATAACCCATTCAAATCAGCCCAAGCTAAATCAAACACAAAAGGGCTAAGGTGCAGACCATAGTCATCATAAATAATGGTGTCGTAAAGCAGCATACATAAACTTAATGTAGCGACGACAGCGGCATAGCCTCTGAGTATCTTTGAGTATGGAAGTAACAGAGTAATAGGAAAAATGAGTACCAGATAGACCATAAAAGCGAGAAAGCTAAAGTGGCCAATGGTGCTTAACGCTAGATAGCTCCAGCCTACGATTGATTCAGGAAAACCAACAGTACCGAGATATCGATAGCCGACAATAATAGCCAGTAAGCCATTATAGAAAGCAAACCAATGTCCCCAGCTCACTAAACGTGAAACTCGATCTCGTCCTATCTGTTTTTGTCGCTCAACCATGCTGACTCATTTTTCTCTTATATTGCAGTTAATGGGCTTAAGCTTAAATGGTTAAACCCTTACTCAATGTGGCTCTTTGTTTAGTCTAGCTATTTTTAACCGACTGCGATAAAGCTTTTGCAAACTGCTCTGTAACAACTTCACGAGCTTCAGCAGGTACTTTATTTTGCAACAGGTGAGTTACGCAGTTCCCTAATGCCATCAGACTCAAGTCTGTTGGTGATTGATGCTTCTCTAAAACTGCTAATAGCTCAGTAATGAGTGATTCAACTTGCGTGTTTGAATATTTAGATTGGATAGCCATAATTGAAAAAGTTCACTTTAAATCTTGATTAACGGCATATAATAACGGATTTTTCCGATAAGCTCTGCACTTTTTAGCCTCCTGTTGAGGCTTTTATCATTTATTGTGTACTGGAATGAGTTAATGCTTGATTGCGCAGTGTCAATTCAAACAGTTGCAATGAGCTCTGTAGGGGAGATATGCCAGTTATTTACATCCTTATTAGATAACCGATATAAATTGATTAGTGCTGCTTAATTACCATTATGACCTCGCCAATCACATAGTTAAAACCTTTCCCATGGCGAACTATTTATCATCTAGATTTCTGGTTTCTGTCTGGTATGATATCTGCCGTCATGTTATCCATGTAGCCGACAATTAGCGAAAAGCTACAGGTGTATACAAACCTACTTATTTATCATTATAGAGCTGATTCGCTGGCTATAGCTCTAAGCAACTTTCTATCGAGGCTCAATGAGTATTAACGTCGAACAAGCAATCATCCATGCCATTTCTCAAGATGGAGACGGTCAGCTCAGCTGTCGTTTACGCCCACAGCCGTTGTTAAACAGCCAAGCCGTAGAGACGATGTTAGATGAACTGCATCAAACCTACACCACAAAGGCTGGTAAAGGTTTTGGTCATTTTGGTATAAGCGGTGATGACGGTGAAGCAAATACCAAGTTCGAAGCTGCATTGAGCCAATATCGTAGCAATGATTTAGGCTTTGTTGAGTTTTCAGGTATTGCAGGGAAATTACTGCAGGAAGAGCTCGCTAAGTATGACTTTAGCACTGGCGGTTTTCTGTTGCTTTCTTGCTATACCTATATGACTAGCGACTTTTTGTTTGTATCCTTGCTTAACGCTAAGTCATCAATGACAGTGTTAGATGATATGGAGCTGACGCAAAATACACACTTAGATCTCAACAACGTCCAACTTGCCGCTCGTATTGACCTGACTGAATGGCAAGCAGATCCTGAGTCTAAAAAGTACATCTCTTTTGTTCGTGGACGAGCAGGTCGTAAAGTCGCTGACTTTTTCCTTGATTTCATGGGCTGTGTTGAAGGTGTTAATACCAAAGCACAGAACAAATCATTGATGAATGCCGTTGAGGATTTTGTTGGTGGCAGTGAACTGACAAAAGATGAGCGCCAAACCGCGCGTGAGCGAGTGTTTGATTACTGTACTGAGCGCTGTGACGAAGGTGCTGATATTCAGATTAAAGATCTCGCTGATGAGCTAGCAGATCAAGGTATGGATTCATTCTATGACTTTGCTCAGGGTGGAGATTACGACCTCGAAGAGGAGTTCCCTGGTGATAAGCCAACCCTGAGACAGTTGAAGAAGTTTTCAGGTACTGGCGGCGGCGTGACACTCAGTTTTGACAGTCAGCATCTTGGTGAGCGTGTGATTTACGATCCAGTGTCAGACACGATTATCATAAAAGGTGTGCCGGCAAACCTTAAAGATCAGCTTGACCGACGTTTAAAAGGTGAATAGATAGACAGTCTTTTGAGCTGGAATCGAAGCCGAGTGTTTTAGCGCTCGGTTTTTTTGTATCTAAGGTTTAGTTATTGACCGCTCTTCGTTTAAAGTGGTCGAATATTGCTGTTTATCATTGTAAGCTACAGCAATTATTGTAATAGCAATCAGTATCAAAGATTGACCGCTCAGCGAGTGATTTAGATATTGATTGCTATGATTTCATCCTGCAGCCATTGCTGCCTGGATTTTGCAAGGTAGACTGTTTTTCTACCTAGGAGCTTAAATGCAACTATTCGTTAAAGATTTAACTGTAATTGATTTTTCATACCTGTGTCCAATTCGTGGCATGGTGGGTGAAAGTTGGATTGTCGATGTTTTGTTAGATGGCGGCTTAGATGAGCAAAACATGGTGCTCGATTTTGCAAAGGTAAAACGAACCATTAAAAACACCATTGATGACGTTGCTGATCATCGTTTATTGATCCCAACGGCTTGCAGTGAAGTGCGCTGGCAACAGCAAGGTGACAGAGTCTGGATGGATTTCGATAGTCAACAGGGCGGTATGCACTTAGCGTGTCCGTCGCAAGCATTTGCGCTGATCCCAAGTGAAATTATCGATTTTGAAAGTGTTAATAAGTTCTTGCAAAAAGCACTTAAAGAGGTGTTACCTGCGAACGTAGAAGGGATCTCTTTAACGCTGCGAAATGAAATTCATGATGCTCCTTTTTATCATTATACTCATGGGCTTAAGAAGCATGATGGCAACTGCCAACGGATTGCTCATGGGCATCGAAGCCCAGTTACGGTGTTTGAAAATGGGGTGGCTGCACCTAAATGGGATGAGTATTGGGCTAAACGCTGGCACGATATTTACCTTGGAAGTGACGAGGACTGTGTATCAGTACAAACGCTAACCCTTTCCCCACAAACACAAATTAATGACAACACGCATTTGGGCTTCCATTATCAAGCTCCACAGGGCGATTTCCAACTGGCTATGCCTAAGGGCTGTTGTGACGTATTGCCCCACGATACAACCGTAGAGTTATTGGCTGATTTTATGGCGCAGACTTTATCTGACAAAGTGCCAAGTAGTAACTTTAAAGTCATCGCTTATGAAGGGATCGGTAAGGGTGCTATCGCAAGCAGACAATGTAAAAGTTAAACCCAAGGAGATATTTTGAATAAAATTGCCTCACTAACCATTTTTGGTATTGCAGCTCTGGCCTCTGCTTCAGCGAGCGCTCAAGTTGAATTAAATGGCGAGTTTAAACAAGGCGCCTTGATCCGGGCTAAAGTTCAACCTGGCACGCAAGTCTATTTGAACGATAACGTCATCAAGGTTAATCCAAATGGCGAATTTGCTTTTGGGTTTTCGAGAGAAGCAGAGTTAAAGCAAATGCTGAAGCTCGTTTATCCTGACGGTTTAACTGAGTTGAAACCACTGACTATTGAAAAGCGTGACTATAAGATTCAACAAGTCAATGGGATCAGTAAGAAGATCATGAAGCCTGATCCTAAGGCGCAAAGCCGAGCAGCGAAAGACAGTAAACAGGTCAAAGCAGCCCGAGCGCAATTTAGCCCGAATAACGCGTTTAACCAAACGTTTATCTGGCCGCTTACTGGGCGTATTTCTGGTGTCTATGGGAGTCAGCGAGTCTATAACGGCAAACCCGGCACGCCACACTACGGTGTGGATGTGGCAGCTAAAACAGGCACTGTGGTAGTGGCTCCTGCGGATGGTGTTATCTCACTATCAGTCGCAGATATGTTTTACTCCGGTGGTACCATGATTATTGACCATGGTTATGGTGTAAGCTCGAGTTTTCTTCATCTGAGCAAACTGTATGTTAAAGAGGGACAGATTGTTAAGCAGGGAGAGAAACTTGCAGAAGTTGGCGCGACAGGCCGTGCGACGGGACCGCATTTAGATTGGCGAGTTAACTGGTATCAAATGAGACTCGATCCAACCACAATAGTCCCTTCGATGAAAAGCGTACTTGAAAAGCAATCTACGAAGTAAAAAAGATGACAGCCAATAAAAAGCAGCGATAAGCTGCTTTTTTTGTGGCTGTATTATTTGCCTCGGCGCTTTACTTATTGCGGCTTTTCCACTTAAACAACACTGAGTATTTCCATAATGTTTTTATGGTGAAGTATGAGGTAACGGCAAAAAGTCCGCCTAAGACTAGGCAACCAAGCAAAAATGATGGACCAATGGTTTCAATTGAAGACTCAACCCATTGCCAGCTTGCTTCAAATGCAAACTCTTGAGGAGGATTACCGAGGAGCTTCGCACCAAGTATATAAGCCACATAAAACATAAAGGGCATGGTTACCGGGTTTGTGACCCAAACCAGCGCAACGGCAAGAGGTAGGTTTACATTAAAAAGTATTGCCAGCGCTGCTGCTAATACCATTTGAAAGGGCATAGGGATCCAAGCAACAAACAGTCCTACTGCAAATGCACCAGGCGCAGAGCGTCGGTTTAATGCCCATAAATTGGGTTTCAGTAACAGATCACCAAACATGCGCAGATTTTTATGATTGCGCAATGTTTCAGGCTTCGGCATAAATCTTTCTAATAATTTTTTTGGCATAACTTGAATTTGCTGTCTTAACTTACGTCACTATGAATGGATTCATGTGTGGCTTTTGTGCCACGATAATATCAGCAATGCTTTGGCCATCGCTCCCTCAACTTGCTACCTTGCCGTTTATTATTATTCTGGCAATGGTTATTATTCGGCATACCCCAGTGTTGGCGGGTGGCCTAATTGCACTTAGCTGGATAACGACTTTTAATGCGTTATTAATGAGCTGGGATACAAGTGAAAACGTCGACACGATAGATGTTAAGGCCGAAATCATATCACTAGTTCACTCAAACGGCGACTGGATTAGTATGGATATTATGCTGATTGATTCAATTTTGCCCCACTCGGTAACCAGAAAGCTTAGATTATCATGGTCAAAACCGCCAAACGTTGAAGTCGGTCAGCAATGGCAGCTAACCCTCAGGCTAAAGCCAATCACTAGCTTGTTGAATCAAGGTGGTTTTAACCAGCAGAAGTATCTGCTTAGTAAACATATTTTTGCTAAAGGTAAAGTCATTGATGGTCAATTAATATCTAAAAGCAGTGACGTTAGAACCACACTGATTAAGCAACTTAAACCTGCACTCAAGCAATACCCATCACAAGACTTAATGTTGGCGCTATTAGTTGGTGACAAAAGCTTAATGACAAGCGAACGCTGGCAGCAGTTGAAAAACACAGGTACTGGTCATCTGTTTGCTATCTCTGGGTTACACCTTTCGGTTGCTTGTTTTTGGGGGTATATACTCAGTAAAACCATTCTGTATCAATTATTAGCCAATCAAAGTAGACGTAATGGTGTCATTGCAATGCTGGTGTGCGCTTTGACGGCGATTGTTTATGCTTATCTTGCGGGCTTTTCTGTTTCAACCCAGCGCGCACTCATTATGTTGCTTGCCTATTTGTCTACATGGTTATGTAGTCGACATTCAAGTAGCTGGGAGAGATTGCTTTATGCGTTATTTGTGGTGTTACTGATAGACCCATTAAGTCCGCTTAGTGCCAGTTTCTGGCTGTCTTTTATGGCGCTGGTGGTCATTCTAGTCACTATATCTACTTATTCACCGGCCCAAATCAGCAAGCACTCAAGCAACGAGGCTTTCGATGAAATAGTCGTTCAAACATCATTTACTTCAATATATAGTTATTGCCGGCGCGCAGTACTGCAGTGGTTCGTACCGTTTTGGGCGATTCAATGGAGGCTCGCGTTAATATTAGGGCTGTTACAGGCAAGCTTCTTTGCCGGAACTTCAATCATCAGCGTAGCGGTTAATTTACTGCTAGTACCTTGGTTTAGCTTTGTGGTGATCCCTTTGGCTTTGCTTTCTTTGTTGCTGTTCATTATTGGATTGCTAAGCGGTGTAGAAATTGATTTTGCTAATACTTTTTGGCTCGCTAATCAGACGCTAGAACCGGCTCTCTTTTTACTTGATTATGCGAGTAAACTTTCATTTGCATGGCTTGATCTCTCTAGTCAATGGATTGCAGTATTACTCAGCGCTATAGCTGGCTTATGGTTTTGCTATCAGTTTAGAGATATTTATTGGCGAATAGCTTTAAGCGCGATGTTACTGCCAATCACTCTATTGTGGTTCCAGCATTATTCAAATGAACAAGACCAGCAGTGGAAAGTACACATGCTTGATGTTGGTCAGGGAATGTCTGTCGTGATAGAAAGCAATGGCAGGGCTATTGTTTACGATACGGGTGCCAGCTTTGGTACTAATTTTAGTTATGCTGACCGGGTAGTGTTACCTTTTTTAAAGCACAAAGGAATTAGTCAAGTTGATTACTTAGTCATAAGTCATGCTGATAATGATCATGCTGGTGGGACTGATGTGGTCATGGCTGCATTTCCAAATGCTCAGATTATTTCAGATACCGGCGCTAAAGGTGCCATAGATTGCCGTCCTAAAGCGTTTATGTGGCAAGCTATAAAGCTTGAAATAGTGGCGCCAACATTGGCAACAGCAGGTAATAATGGTTCTTGTGTTGTCAGGCTCAGTAAAGAGGGGAATAGCATTTTGCTGACCGGCGATATTGAAGCCACTGCCGAGCTTGCGTTGCTAGTCGATAAAGCGATAGCCAGTCAGGTGATGAGCGCGCCGCATCATGGAAGTAGAACTTCATCAAGTTTAGACTTTATAAACACCGTTGCACCGGAACTGGTTTTATTTCCTGCAGGCTTTAACAATCGCTATGGATTTCCTAAAGAGGACGTGGTTGCGCGTTATCATCATTTAGGTATCGAGACATTAACGACAGGGGAGCTGGGACAGTTAAGTGTGATATTTAAGCACGGAAGTGTTGATTATTATACATATCGCTCGGATTTTGCTCCATTTTGGTATAACCAAGTGTTTAGGTTTGGTGTGAACGAAAATCCAGAGTAGAATAGTTTTTTTGCCAACACGTTAAGTCTCCCAATGACAACATCTCCTAAAAGTGAAGTGTGGACGGTTTTTAAGCGCCTACTGGGCTATTTAAAACCTCTTAAAGCTGTTTTATTTTTTGCCATAGTTGGCTTAACGATGTACGCATTAGTTGATGCAACCTTTATTGCAGTTATAAAACCTTTTATTGATGAAGGTTTTGGTGGCCAGGCCAGCCAAATACCAACAGGAGCTGGTGGGCTTACTAATTTAGATCTTGGCACCAGTGGTGGCTTTAACTCAGGCAGCGATGTGCTGATGATGGCACCTATCGTGGTGATTGTGTTGTTTAGCCTCAGAGGCTTAGCAAACTTCCTATCGACCTACTGCATCTCTTACATGAGTGCGCGGGTGATTATGGATCTGCGTCAAGAAGTGTTTGAACACTACCTAACGCTACCTGTTAGCTACATTGATAGTGAGAACACAGGTAATTTAATCTCTCGTGTTACCTACGATACAGAACAAATCGCCCGCGCTTCAGGTAGTGCTTTAATTACTATTGTCCGCGACAGCATCACTGTTGTTGGCATGATAGCTATTATGTTTTACTTCTCATGGAAACTGTCGCTGGTGATATTTATCATTGGCCCTATTATTGGGCTGGTCATTACCGTTGTGAGTCGTCGATTCAGGAAGGTATCTAAGAATATACAGGCGGCTATGGGCGGCGTAACAGCTGCGACAGAACAGATGATTAAAGGCCATAAGAATGTACTGTCTTTTGGTGGTCAAGAAACCGAAGCGCAGCGCTTTGCTAAAGTAAACGATCAAAATCGTTATCAGACGATGAAGCTTGCCACCGCACAAGCTATTAGCCAACCTTTGGTGATGATTATAGGGTCATTTGCTATTGCCTTTATCTTATACGCTGCCAGTATCGACAGCATGAAAGCCGAGCTGACCGCGGGTACATTTGCCACGATTTTGGGTGCGATGTTGGCAATGTTACAACCAATTAAAAATTTGACCCGTGTTAATGCTGAGTTCCAACGTGGTATCGCTGCATGTACAACTGTATTTGAATTACTTGATACCAAACCTGAAAGCGATACAGGCACGTTAGACGTTGAAAGAGTTAAAGGTGAATTGGTATTTAACAATGTTGACTTCAGCTACCCAGGACACGACAAGCTCGCATTGAACGGAATTGATTTTACCGTAGAGCAGGGCAAAACATTGGCGCTAGTTGGGCGTTCAGGCTCTGGTAAATCGACTATCGCAAGCTTAGTAACTCGGTTTTATACCGGTCTCAAAGCGGGCGAAATTACCCTTGATGGCAGCAACATTAATGACTATACGTTGGCGTCGCTGCGTAGCCAAGTTGCACTTGTATCGCAACAAGTCACGTTATTTAATGATTCAATCGCGAATAATATCGCCTACGCCTATCCTGGTGAAGCAACCCGAGCGCAAATTATTAACGCAGCAACACTTGCTCACGCGATGGAATTTATCGAGCCTATGCCCGAAGGGCTAGACACCCAAATTGGTGAAAATGGGGTTATGCTTTCTGGTGGTCAAAGGCAGCGTATTGCTATCGCAAGAGCGATACTACGTAACTCACCTGTATTGATTTTAGATGAAGCGACCTCCGCGTTAGACACAGAATCAGAAAAGGCGATTCAAGATGGTCTAGATAACCTAAGACATAATCGTACATCAATTGTTATTGCTCATCGCCTATCAACAATTGAAAGTGCTGATCAGATCCTTGTTGTTGATCAGGGGCAAATTGTTGAGCGCGGCACGCATACATCGCTACTTGAAAAGCAAGGCATCTATTACAACCTATACCAAATGCAGTTTGGAAGCTAAATGCAATCTTGGGTTAACAAACTATGGTACGACGGGCATATTTTACGTTTTGTCCTTTGGCCTTTGTCCTTGGTATTTGCCGCTATAACTTGGTTTAGACGGCAGCTCTACACTGTTGGTGTTAAACCGCAAGCCGTTTTGCCTGTACCTGTGATTATTGTCGGCAATATTACTGTTGGTGGTAGTGGCAAAACCCCCACAGTAATATACCTCATAGAGTTACTTCGTAAGCAAGGCTATAAGCCAGGTGTTATCAGTCGCGGCTACGGGGTTGATATTGATGGCGTTCGCTCAGTTTATACTGGTGATAGCGCATGCTTGGTCGGTGATGAACCAGCAATGATTGTGGCAAGAACGCAAGTGCCAATGGTAGTTGGGGCTAAGCGGATAGATGCTGCGCATCAATTACTAAATGATTTCGATGTCGATCTCATTATCAGTGATGACGGTTTACAGCATTATGCGCTTGGGCGCGATATAGAGCTTGTTATTCTTGATGGTGAGCGTCGATTAGGCAATGGAATGTTACTTCCAGCTGGACCCTTAAGAGAAGGTCAATGGCGCACCAGTACTGTCGATCACGTCATTATTAATGGCGGCGAAGCTCAACGTGGTGAACAACAAATGTTATTAAAGCCAACCTTATGGCACTCTGTAAATGGTAAACAGAGGCAAAGTAACGCACCACAACCTGAACAAGAAGTGGTGGCTATGGCTGGAATTGGTAACCCCTCTCGTTTTTTTGATACATTAGCTGGTATGGGCTACCGCCTCGATAGGGTGCAAGCATTCGATGATCATAGTGCATATAGCGAAGCAACATTGTCAGCGCTTGCTGCTGAACGTCCACTGCTAATGACAGAGAAAGATGCGGTGAAATGTCGCGAATTTGCAAAAGATAACTGGTGGTATCTCGCAGTTGATGCGAAGCTATCTCCTTCATTTGATCAACAACTTTTGACCCGTGTTAAACAAGTGGTCGAAGAGAAACAAAGGTAACAGCATGGCATTTGATAAAAAACTACTCGATATTGTTGCGTGTCCAGTATGTAAAGGAAAGCTTGAGTATAATAAACAAGATAATCAACTTATTTGTAAGTTCGATAAAATTGCTTACCCGATCAATGATGGCATCCCTGTTTTACTTGAGAACAAAGCTGAGCCATTAGCTGAGTAATCATCGTTGATTCTGAATAAAAAAGCGCCACAAGGCGCTTTTTTATTGATGATTTACAAAGTGTACAGATAGTCGGTGAATTTATTCAAAGTCCTTTGTACAGTGTTTCTATCCATTTATCTTCCGAGATAAAATTCCAGCTCCAGCCTTTCCATTTCTCTGGTAAGCCTTGTTTCTTTAGATCTTCTAATGCAATACCAGATTGCTTTTGAT
>NZ_JBFRMK010000129.1:0-15536 GCF_041470405.1 Shewanella sp. 10N.286.45.A1 | reverse complement strand
ATGCAATTGGTATTAGTCAAAACTCGAGTGTTTTACGCATACTAAAGTTAACCAGCACTTGATCGGCGCGCGAGTGCTCATTCTTAGATAACACTCGATAACCCTGTTTCTCGAAAAAAGGCTTAGCCAAATAAGATGCTTCAACCGTTAACTCTGAAATTTGCTGCGCTATAGCGTACTGTTCTAAACATTGATAAAGCTGTGAAGCAACGCCTTTACCGACAAAACTTGGATGAGTAAACAGACAATCAACTTCTGCAGATAATACCGGTTCCCCGTCACTACCGAGAGTTTCTATAGTGGGTTTTAAATTGATAAACCCACTAATAAACGCCTCCTCTTCAGCAACCCAAGTGACGGTTGGGGCTAATCGTAATAACCACTCATCGTCAGAGCGAAGCGCCGGAGACCAAACCGCTCTCTCCTCTTCACTATAATGACTTGCAGCAGCTTGCGTAATACTCAAGTGAAACACTTCGGCCAACTGCCCAACGTCGGCTTTAGTCAATAATCGAACTCGGCGCTCTTTGCTCACGTTAGTTATCCCCTGATACGATTAGTGGCTTACTCATGAGAAAGCCCATTATAATTTGGCCACGTTTCTCTTGGTAACTGCGATGCTGCTGTTTAAAGCCATGCGCCAGAAAAAGTGGCTTAGATAACTTTGATGCATCAACAGATAAACTGCCGATGTTAGCTGACATAGCCCATGCTTCAAGCTCTAGCAGTAGCGTAGTTGCAATCCCTTGATGTTGAAAGTCAGGGTGAACATAGAGGCTATCGATATAACCGCGGCTATGGAAATGCGTCTCAAGGTTTATCACCCCGCAGCATAAAGGAACGCCGTCCTGATGTTGGTCGCTTTCGATCATCAACCATGTTTTAGACCGAGTAAGCCTTTTATGCCAGTGATAGCGAGAACGCGGTGAGTATGACCAAGCTTGTTGCTCGATTTTTGAGTAAACATCGTCATCAATGGCATTGATAGCCAGATGAAAAAGCTGACTCACTTGAGTCGCATACTGTTTTTGGTAGGGAATTAATTTGAACATGATGGCTAATAAAGCAAAACAATAGCGTTATTCTGCGCTAAATGATGGCAAAAGAAAACGGCGCAGACTGAGTCTACGCCGTTTTCTTTATAGCTTGATTTCGATTGCTTTAGTCAGCAATCAATATCGGATCTATTTTTTGTCGATACGGCCAACAAACAATAGTTCATCAAAAGTGCGGTTTAATGTTTTGCTGGCAAAATCATTCATCCACATCTGCTCTTGAACAACTACAGTGTCGCCTTTTTTAACTTCAACCTGTGGACCAGCTGCCCAGAATGTTTTGTCAGCTTCTTTAATTTGTACGTAGGTATAACCGCCGCCATTCATAGTGTCCATGACAGTACCTTCATGCATAACACCTTGAGCCCAAGCGCTAGACATACCAAGAGCAAGTGTTGCTGCAGCAGCCAATTTAACTAGTTTAGCTATCATCGGAAATTTCCTTTAAAAGTTATCAATCAAATATTTCAATTCAGATATATTAAAGCACGCAATAAAGTATAAATCTCTAATACTCGTCACTAATCATAATCAAATCATCAACTATTAGATCCAACTCTCATTCCAAAGGTAATTTTGCCCTAGCAAGGAACTTTCTAATAAGCCATGGTTAATTATCGAGATCTAGCCTGTTTGACTTTATCAAGGAGTGGTTGCAACATCCCCTCAAGGCCATTGAGCTTCACTTCATACATTAAGGCTAGTTGTTGACCAAGCTTACCTTGTGGGAATCCTTTTGAGTGAAACCACACTAAATAGGGTTCAGGTAGTTCGAGTAGATAGCGACCTGCATACTTTCCAAATGGCATCTTCTGACCTATCGCTTCTTGTAATAACTTCTCGTCCACTGTGCTATTCCCACACTCATAACGGTAACGGTTCAATCGGCAAAGCCTAACATGGGTAAGGCTCCATTGGCGTAAATAATTTTGCCAAATAAAGTCATCAGTCCTGTATCAGACTCTAAAACACTAGCCTTTTAACGCTGAACCCAAACCGTGACAGCTCTGTTAGCAATAGGTATCCAATTGGCGTATAAAAGCGCTATCATTTAGCGATCCAGTAGATAAAATAACCACAACGCACAAAATGAGCGAGAGCATTTATCACAAACATTGTCGTTTCAACTGTTTAGGAGCCCATAAACCTATATACTCAATTTGCATAAAAATTTATTTTTAATTCACCTGAGGAATATCAAACTAAAGAGTGATAAATAATTAGCCATTCGCGATCCTAATCGAGGCCTAATTCGAGATAAATTAAAGATACATTACCAACCTAAGTACCTAATAAATTTAACAAACCAATTTAAGCTGGGGTCTAAAAGCTCAGAGTGTCAAAAAACCATCAAACATAGTGTTTGCGTCAAAAAAAGTTCGCCAGTCAATTGAAATAAAAACGTCAAAAATCATGCAGTTGACCTTATAGCAATCCCTGCCTAAATTAATATCACAGCTGTTGCATTGGGCACATGAAGTCAATAGAAACTTCCCCAATAAAACCAGTACGCAAGCAACAGCTCAAGGTAATCAAATAGACACAGCCAGATAAATAAACGCGTACTCGAGGACAAAGCATGATTATATTAGTAGGTGGTGAAAAAGGCGGCAGTGGTAAAAGCTGTTTAGCGCAAAACATAGCCGTATTTCTAACGGCAGAATGCCAAGCTTCTGTAATTATGGTTGACTGCGACCCTCAACGCACTACATCAGACTGGATCCATGCCAGAAATAATAATGCTGACTTACCCAGCATTAATTGTGTGCAGTTATACGGCAAAATACGCAACGACTTGCTAAGCCTCGAACAGCACTATGACTACGTCATTGTCGATTGTGGTGGCCAAGATAACCTGGCACTTCGCGCCACCATGTCTGTAGCCTCCCATGTATTAATGCCACTCAGGCCTAAACGACGCGATCTTAAAACGGTCAGCCACATGGATGACATCGTCGCAACCTGCATGATGATAAACCCAAAAATGCGCGCGACCTTCGTAATCACTCAATGCCCGAGTTTACCTAATCAGGCAAATCGCATTTTTGAAGCAAAAGAAGTCTGTAAAACCTACGATATCAATGTACTTGATGCCATTACCTATAGCCGTAACATTTATGATGATAGTGAAGAGTCTGGCTTATCTGTACTAGAGATAGAGCCAAAGGGTAAGGCAGCCAATGAGATCCGAGGTATCGCCACTGAAATGTTGCAAGTCGCGAATGCTACTGAGATCCGTAATCGCATTGCAGAGAAAAAGATGAAAAAGATGAGAGGTGAATATGGGTCTGACCGATCTCAAGAAAAACTCTACGCCGTCTAAATCGACTCATCAACAGATTCAGACAAGTCAGCTGGCATTAGACGATTTAATTGATGATTTCATTAATGATGCCAGTCGCTATGCTATTGGAGAGCAGCAACGCTCTCCAGTAACAAATAAAATCATTGAGTTAAATGTTAAAAAAAACCAGTTAGAGACAGGTTCAACGAGCCAAAGTGTACTGACTACGCATTCGAGCTCTGAAGAGATTTATGTTCAGCAGAACATTAAGAAAGTCATAAAAGGAGATGCGCCGTTTAGAAAAGCCACTTTCACCCTTAGTGAATCGGCAATAGCTCACTTAGCAGCGTTAGCTGATGACGGCGATGTTGCCAAGTCAAAGTTGATACGCTTTTTAATTGAACACTATTTTAGTATGACACCACAAGAACGAAGAGAGATAGAGAAACGAATTATTGTTGAGTAGCCCTCCCAACTTAGCTGGCAGAATATGGAAAAGTCTTATCAAACGTTTTAACCATAGTTCTCAATTTAATCTGCCAGCAATTTTTTTCATCGTCACAAGCCCTTTTGCAACAATCCAAATCTTCTAATATCAAGCCGCTATTGAAATTGCACGAATCTGTCCACATATCATTAACATCGTCCAATTAAAATACAAACAGAGCGATTGCTTTGTTAGGTAAAGGGGAGCTGATGCTCGCGATCATACTGATACTTCTCATTAGCTGTAGTGCTATTTTCTGGATAGCTAGCCGTAATTGGCGTGTAAACCTACGCAGAAAAAAGTTCACTCAACAGCCATTTCCAAACGCTTGGCGAGCTATTTTAAAGAAACGGATCCCATTTTTCCGCTCCTTACCAGCCGACTTACAACTGCAACTAAAGAAGCATATACAAGTGTTTATTGCTGAAAAGCAGTTTGTTGGTTGCGATGGCCTCGTGATTGATGATGAAATTCGTGTCACCGTTGCCGCCCAAGCGTGTCTTTTACTGCTAAATCGAAAAACCGATTACTACCCTCATTTAAAAGAGATCCTAGTCTATCCATCAGTATTTATTGTTAGCAATGAGCAACGCGACAGTAATGGTTTGGTCTCGGAGCGGCGTAGAGTGTTGTCTGGCGAGTCTTGGCAGCATGGCAAAGTCATCTTATCGTGGCAAACGACTAAGGAGGGAGCGGCAATTCCCGATGACGGCAGTAATGTTGTTATTCACGAATTTGCTCATCAACTTGATCAAGAAGATGGCAATGCAAATGGCGCTCCTATACTCGGTCACACTAAAGACTACGCATCTTGGTCAAACGTGATGATGCAGGAGTACCAACAACTGGTAGAGGCTAGCCAACATCAGCAGTATTCACTGTTTAGCTATTATGGCGCGACGAACCCTGCTGAATTCTTTGCTGTGATAAGTGAAGTGTTTTTCGAGCAGCCGCATGAATTCATTGCCCAGCACCCTGCCCTGTACCATGAGGTGAGTTCATTCTACCAACTCGATCCTGTTAACTGGCATTGAAAGCAGAAATAATGCTAGCCTTGCTCATTAAATGATTAAGCTAATAAATAATAAAAAGAGAGCCTTATGCAAAGAGTAAGTTCATTAAAATCCACAACGTTCGCGCTGATCTCAACTCTATTGTTATTTTGCAGTTTCGGGGTTAACGCCCATGATACTGAACAAAGTAACGCTAAGCAGCAAGCTGCGGCCTTACTCGATAACCTTAATACCTATTCGGCCAATGCTGATTGGGATAACTACTTTTCTTTGTACGCTGATAACGGCATATTTATCGGCACTGATGTCAATGAGCATTGGGATAAAGCCCAGTTTGAACAATACGCTCGGCCTACAAAGGGCTGGCGCTATGATCTCACAAGCAGAAAGATGACCCAGCATGGTGATGTCATTTGGTTCGACGAGATTTTACATAGCGAGTCTTACGGCGTGAGCCGAGGCACAGGAACCTTGATCAACACCGCTCAAGGGTGGAAAATTGCTCAGTATCATTTGAGCTTTCCTATACCCAATCAAATAGCTAAAGAGATCACCTCGCAGATAAAGGCTGCCCAACCTAAGTAGTGTTAAAAGGGGGTAACTATTTCTACATTTATGCGCCTAAAATTGAACTGGCATAATGCCTCTGAAACTAGCATATTCAAGTAGAACGGGTATATACCAAGATAAGGCGCCTACTGGCTTTAGAGATTATTTCATACTGGTAGAAAAACAGACATTTGAAAGTTCTGCAAAATGGCTAAAACCTAAAAAATCCTCTTCGCTTAAGCGCCGGCCAGAGCTGTCTCTGTCAGCATATAGCACGCCGATAACGGTATGGTCCATTATCAAAGGCGCGACCATAAATCCTGTTGGGGAGACTAAGCTTCGCAGCGCATCATCCATGTAAAGCCGCCACTTAGCTGAATGCGGGTTATCAACAAACAGAGCGCTTTTGATTTGAATGGCCTCTTGGAACAAATTTTTTGTCCCACCAAGTTCAATGGAGAAATTGTTTTTCATATCAATAGCACCATCGCCTAACACGATACGTGGGTGTAAAGCTTTCCTATTGGGGGTTAACAACAATACTGCACAGCGATCGACCCCAACACCTTGCAGTACACCTTGAAGTGCCAGAGACAATACCTGATTAAAATCAGATTTATTTAATGCGCACTGGGTTAATGCACGAAGGCACCGTAGTTGCTCTAAAGGATCTGAGCCCCTAATAACGGATTGTGGAGCTGGCTCATCATGTTCAAGCAATAAATGTTTGGCATCTGGTAGATAATCAATTAATGCTTTTGCGCCGTACGCGTCAGCCATTAACTCCGTCGCTTTCTGGCATCGGATCATACGTCCTTTAAGTTCATCCACCTCAATATCAAGAATATTCGCCGCTTGCTTTAACCTTTTTGATAGTTCAAGCACTGGCGGCGGTGTTTGCGACAGTAGATCGCTAAGCTTGTTTGCCAGAAAAATACTACGAATTTCAGGTGTTCTTTCATCAGGCTGACTGAGCGACTGAATCAAAACACTGCCTAGTCCCCAGTTCCTTGCGATCCCTGCTGACAGCTGCTTAAAACTCGTACCTAGTACTTCTCTAACTGCTTGTTCGCATTCAACTGATGATTCACACCGATTAAGCTTACTATCCAACACTAAGGTCTCAGCGCAACCCGTACTCCAAAAGGCACTTTCTCCCAAGTGATATAACAAAGAGGCAATAAAAACCTCTTCCTGTAGCTCTTCATCATGCCCTTGCATCAGCATTCGAGTGAACATTGCAGCTTGAAAAGACTTTGCCATCAAACTCAATAACCGTTTATAAACATCTTCTGAAAGCCCCTGCGACTCTAGCAAGCTACTAAGCAATTTGGTGGTAATGCAGATATTTTTAATGGCATCAAACCCTAAGACCACAGCAGCTTTACTCACCGTCGTCACCTGGGTGATCCCTTTACTGTATGTCACACTGTTAGCAACCCGTAAAATACGCGAGGTAAGTGCATTATCATGCATGACACTCTGGCCTAAAATTGCTAGGGAGGAGACATCATCTTTGGTCAATTTTTCTAATGTGCTGACCGTAGAGCATAACGCAGGCATCTCTTGCTCACTGATCCTGTGTGTCCAATAGTCAGTCCCTCTCAATTTGCTTTCTTGTATGCTGTTCGCTTTCAATTAATACTCTGCTTATGACAGGATAAACCATCAAATTTGATTTGAAGATATCGCGTTTTATTATGGTTGTGATCCGCGTTTATTTTAAATAATAGTAAACTTAATTGTATACGCAATCACTCCAAAGTGCAGGTTGCTGAGCCTTTAGTCGCCTATTTGACTGGTATTTTTTAAGTGTTACCGGTTAACCACCATCGGCTCAGTGCTGGAACAACCAAACAGTGTGAAAGTCAGGTAGCAGTACAGCAGCTAAAGCCAAGCGCTTTGCTTTGGCGAAGTAAGCACATATTGAAGATATGGATGAAAACGTAATCATTTTTTAATTAGTAATCTTTCTAATTGGTAATTTTAGCGCAGTAAAATTTAGGAAAAAAATGCGACTCCGAGGAGCCGCCAATCACTAGCGTAGTAGCAATCGCCTTACTGGGAAGTAGGCAGCGCTATTTAATTAAAAACCCGCGTAGCACGTAGGAATACTCCGCGGGGGACACAAGCTGCAAAAGGCAGCCAAAACTAAAACTCTAATACCAACTTCAAATTGAACATCTATAGCCCAAATACTGGGCTAGCTAACAAGCAGCTCGTAACCAGACTGAGTAATAAAATCCACCAACTCATCTGCTGTAGTAATTTGCTCAAGAATAACCGCGGCTTCTGTGAAACGACCATGGGTAAACCTTTCAGCGCCCACCTCCTCCTTAACCTGTGCAAGCTCTTGTACTAACATCTCTTTAAACAGTGCTTTAGTCACTAACACACCGTTAGATAAGTGCTGTGAATGCTTAATCCATTGCCAAATAGAGGTTCTGGCAATTTCGGCGGTAGCCGCATCTTCCATCAGCCCATAGATTGGCACACAGCCATTTCCGTTGATCCAAGCCTCAGTGTATTGCAGGGCAATACGAATATTTCGGCGCATACCTATTTCGGTGCGCTCACCATCACAAGCAGCCAACAGTTCATGGGCTAGGATGGGAGCATCCACATCACGAGTAATATGCAACTGATTGACATGATCTTCGCCAATATACTCATTGAAGATCTCCATGGCGGTATTAGCCAACCCTGGATGGGCAACCCAAGTGCCATCATGGCCATTGCGCGCTTCGAGCTGTTTGTCTTGACGCACTTTATCTAAAATCTGTTGATTCTCAGTTGCATCCTTAGAAGGAATGAATGCCGCCATTCCTCCCATGGCTAACGCGCCACGTTTATGACAAGTTTTAACCAACAAGCGTGAATAAGCGCTAAGGAAAGGTGTATCCATAGTGACTGACTGTCTGTCAGGCAATATGCGGTCACTATGGTTATTTAAGGTTTTAATATAGCTAAAGATATAATCCCAACGTCCACAGTTGAGCGCGACGATGTTTGATCGCAGTTCAAATAGGATCTCATCCATCTCAAAAACAGCAGGTAAGGTCTCAATGAGGCAAGTACATTTGATGGTGCCAGGTTGCAGACAAAAGCGCTCCTCTACAAAAGCAAATACCTTAGCCCACCATCGTGCCTCAAGATGACTTTCTAGCTTAGGAATATAGAAGTAAGGACCGCTGCCCTTATTCAATAGTTGGCGATAGTTATTATAAAAATAGATACAAAAATCAAATAAGCTGGCTGGTATCGCTTGCTCTGCAAAACTGACATGCTTTTCTAACATATGCAGTCCTCGAACTCGGCAAATAAGCACTGCGGGATCATCACCTAATGTGTATGACTTACCAGTTTCGGCAGCGGTATAGCTGATATCACCCGCAACAGCGTCACGTAAATTGATTTGCCCAGCTACAATCTTCTCCCAACTCGGCGCTAGAGAATCTTCAAAGTCAGCCATAAATACTTTTGCATTGGCATTGAGTGCATTGATCACCATTTTTCGATCGACAGGACCGGTGATTTCAACACGCCTATCTTGAAGGTCGTTGGGGATCCCTCTAACTTTCCATTCACTCTCACGCAATGATTTTGTTTGTGGTAGAAAGTCAGGTAATTGACCGTTATCGATTAAAGCTTGTTTAACCTTTCTGTTTGCCAGCAAGGTTGGTACATCAGCAGCGAAATGCTTACATAAGGTTTTTAATAAACTCCGTGCGCCTTCTGTTAATACCGTGTCTTGCCCTTTGACAGAATCAGCATTGATAACAATCTCGTCTGCTGTAATACCGTTATCCATTGTTATTTGCTCTGCCATAAACCTATTCTCCAAACCGTATTGCCTGTTAGCCAGATGGTTAAAACCAACTCTGTTTGCCCTATCCGCTTGACGTCCATCTTAGCTATTAGAAGCTAAGCTCTCTATTAGTCAGTGTCCCAAGCAAGATGTGGTTATTTGCAACAAAAAACTAACGACAAAACAGAAACGATGCAAGCCTTGCTGCCCTGTTCAGCAGTCAATGACTCACGAGTAAAAATCTAGAAACAAGAGAAAAAACATAAACAAACAAAACGATAAATACAATAATAACAAAGGCATAGGCAATAAAAGATACTCATTTGAATACAAGTGTAAGCTCTTGTAAGACAAATTGACCATGACACTTGAGTTGAATTCTAATCCGTAATTTAATTACCTACTGTAATAATATAAATACAGTTATAGTGAACAGAAATAATCAGCCTATGAGTCGTTATCGTTTACAACTAACTTGAGCGTTAGTTAAATAAGTCATTAATTACCAATAAGTTAAGTAATAGGTTAACAAAACAAAAATTAAACGATCGTTTTAATCTTACGTTTACGTTAAAGTAACTAAAGACCAACAAAACGAACAAGGATAAACTCTAGGTGTATTGTGACTAACATCACAATAAATATTGGTTTTGCATGAATTTTTTTGAAAAATTTCAATAAACAGACAAATTACTCAGTACTAAGCCGCTAAATTGTTATTAAGCCAAGTAAAGCCGACAGCCCTTAGCCGCACTTCCCATTTAAGCAACAGAGCATAAAAGTAGATAAGCACTCCAAACCTTCGACCGCCCATCAAGATATACAGCAGCAAGGCTGAAATAGTGCAACATTTACATAAGTCACTAAAAATTAGTTATTAATTGACTTAATATAGACTCATTCAACTCTACCGTTTATCAGCTAATACCAAGAAAAATCCTCATAGCAATGAACTAATTATCAGTTTATGACTCAATATAAACAGCTTATGTAGCCTCGGTGTTAAAACTGAGGAACAGTATAAATCAACAACCTGAGCATACTCTGCGACAATAGCCCTTGTCAGATAGGGGATTGCTTGGGTATTATGACCGACAGATTTTTATGAAGTAGCGCACTCAATGACAATTAAAAAAAGAAGTATTACCCTTTTGGGCGCTGCTGCGCTCACACTTTCACTTAGTGGTTGTGGTGTTTTTGACTGGTTAATCTATAAGCCAGACATCCCACAAGGTAACTATATGGAAAAGCAGCAGGTTGAAAAGCTGCGAATCGATATGACTAAAGAACAGGTCGAATATGTACTAGGTCGACCAGTGCTTCGTGATAGTTTTTCAGACGATACTTGGTATTTTGTCTATCACTACAAGAGTGGTCGTGATGCTAGCATCATCCACAAAGAACTTATTATTAACTTCGACGGCGACAAACTCGTTACGGTTACAGGTGATTATGATTTAAGTGAAGAGTTTAATACTCCACTTGAAGAAAGTAAGTTACCGGAGTTGAATATGCCTGAAGATGCTCCTTTGATCCCAGAACAGCGTCCTCAAGCAAATCCTTTAGTTGAAGAGAAACAAACTCAGCCTGAATCACTATCAGAAAGAGACGAAGACAAAGACTAGTCCCGTCACCACCAATAGTCACAGTGCAGAAACAACAATGCGAGCTCCTAAATGGAGGCTCGCATTTTTTATAGCCAAAACTTGTCAGCAATGTACTTTATCACGACCGAAATAAGCGTTAATTAAGCCATTTCATCCACAAGCATCATTATCAAGCACGATGTTCAACAGGCTTTAAAGCTTAGCGCCAGTAATTTTATTGACTCGCCCTTCATCTTTAGCTTTTTCTGCACGCTTGCGGCGTACATCTTTAGGATCAGCAATCAATGGCCGGTAAATCTCAACTCGTTGACCCGGCTTTAACACTTCAGAATGTTTCACTGAGCGGCTAAAGATACCTAACTTAACCGTCTCAAGATCGATCTCAGGAAAGTAACGCTGCATATCACTTTGCTTAACGGCGTCGATACAGCTAGTGCCGGGCTCAATGTTTACTTTAATCAATTTTTGCTGATGTGGCAGCGCATAGATAATTTCGACAGTGAACAGCCCTTGCTCAGTACTCATTTGTAAATCACCTTAGCTCTGCTGGTAAACGCCGTCACCATCGATGCCATTAACTCTTTAAATACTTTACCAAAAGCCAAGTCCGCGAGCGGGCTTGAGAACTCAAAGTTAAGCTCAAAGTCGACTTTGCAGGCGTCTTCAGTCAACTCCGTAAATGTCCACTCTCCGACTAACTCTTTAAACGGACCATTTTCTAACTGCAGTTTTATACTCTTACCGGCAACCACTTTATTACGGGTAGTAAATGTCTTACTTATCCCCGCTTTGGCCACATCAACTGAAGCAACCATGGTCTCGCCATCAAACTCTAATACTTTGCCACCCACACAACCCGGCAAGAACTCTTTATAAGATTCGACATCATTGACAAGGTCATACATCTGCATCGCACTAAAACGAACTAATACATTGCGGGAAATTTGTGGCATTTAAAGTTAGTACTCAAAAATATAAATTCAATAGTTGGATTTTAACATGACCACAAAAAAACGCATCTTTGCCGCACATAGCTGTTATTGAGTGCTCAAAAAGCAGACAAACGCTTCAAGGAAGTCACAAATAAGCGAATATTTCGGTTTGGCTAATTCCAAATCTGCCATGCCTGCGTATAATAGCTTGCCTATGGCTAAGAAAAACGCAAAAAATTCAAAGAACAGTTCCGCTTCTATCGCACGTAATAAACGCGCGACATTCGACTATAAGTTTGAAGAGAAGATGGAAGCTGGCCTATCTCTAATGGGATGGGAAGTTAAGTCTATTCGTATGGGCAAAGTCAACTTGTCTGAAAGCTATGTATTCCTCAGAGATGGCGAAGCCTTTCTTTTTGGTTGTACTATTGCGCCACTTAATACCGCCTCAACACATGTTGTGTGCGATCCACTACGCTCACGTAAGTTACTGCTCAAACGAAAAGAGCTAGATAAGTTACAAGGCTTAGTTGACCGTAAAGGCTACTCAATCGTACCAATATCAATGTACTGGCAAAAAGGTGCATGGGTAAAGATCGAGATTGGTCTAGGTAAAGGTAAGAAAGATCACGATAAGCGTGAAGATACTAAAGATCGCGAATGGCAGATTGAAAAGTCTCGTACCATGAAAAAAGCGGTTCAACAGTAATTTTAACGTCAGTATGGTTTAGATAACGTACGTATAACGAACAATCGGTTGTAAATGCGGTTTTTATGCTTGGTAAAACAAGAAAGGTCGCGTTACAATCACATTGTACTTGGGGGCGATTCTGGATTCGACAAGATTCTCGAAACCCTGGGAGCATGCCGAGGGGCGGTTGGCCTCGTAAAAAGCCGCACTGTTATAGTTGCAAACGACGATAACTACTCTCTAGCAGCTTAGGCTCGCTAGCCATCTAGCTCACGTTTATCAAATGGGCAGAGTATATAGATGGTCACCTTTACATTTGATAGCGAGGGAACCACGTTCAGGGGTGAACCGCGAAACAGTACTGAACTCGCCTTGTAATATCCTGTCTTTCGGAGCTTACAAGGTTAACCAAAAGAGAGACTAAGCATGTAGCGCCTTGGATGTAGGCTTTTTGGACGCGGGTTCGAGCCCCGCCGCCTCCACCAATTAAAACAAAGGGTTAGCCGAAAGGCTAACCCTTTGTCACATCTGAATGGCGGCAAAATGGCGACTGCAATACAAGCCAGTTAGTTAAGCTCTAAAAATAACCGGTAAACGACCCTCTCTAGTGAACTGACACCTTTTCTCGCTTTCAAAGTAGCTCCTATTTACACTCCCTTTTCAGAACAAAAAATAGTTGTTTTACATCAACAATTTAAACTACCATGTTGTGCGTCCGTTAAGCAAAGCCAGTGACTACAGGAAAACCTGGATAAAAAACTGTTAGTAAAACCTTAGGAATTAAATGAAATACCGTCCCGAAATTGAAGGTTTGCGAGCCATTTCTGTTATTTCAGTTATATTCTTTCATGCGGAGTTTTCCGCATTTAGTGGTGGGTTCGTTGGTGTCGATGTTTTCTTCGTGATTAGTGGATATCTGATCACTACACTGATTCTTGCTGAAATGAAGCAAGAAACCTTTTCTCTCATCAATTTTTATGAACGACGCGCAAGACGGCTATTACCAGCCCTATTTCTAGTCATGCTAGTTTCATTTTGTTTGGCATGGTTATGGATGATTCCAAGTGATTTAAAAGACTTTTCAGAAAGTTTGATAGCCGTTTCGACTTTCTCTTCCAATATATATTTTTGGTTTGAATCTGGCTATTGGGCAGCGGCAAGTGAAAAAATGCCGCTGCTGCATACCTGGAGTTTAGCTGTTGAAGAGCAGTATTATATCTTTTTTCCGCTTTTCCTCATGCTGATGTGGCAGTCGAAACAATATTGGATTCTCTACTTATTTTTATTTACGGCTGGAGCCAGTCTATTAATGGCCCATTGGGGGGCATACCATAAGCCTTCTGCAACATTTTATCTTTTACCCACAAGATTATGGGAGATAGCCATTGGGGCAAGTATAGCCTTCTATAATCTATATCGAAACACGAGCAATCACGGATTAGCCACCCATAAACTAATTGATGAAATACTTGGGATTCTTGGTCTATTTCTGATTAGTTATGCTATTTTTGCATTCGATAATGACACCCCTTTTCCAAGCTTTTACGCTTTAGTGCCAACTGTTGGTTGCGCGCTTATCATTATTTTTTCATCACCTCAGACTTTAGTTGGCCGAGCTTTGAGTACAAAGCCATTTGTAGCAATTGGATTAATTAGTTACAGTGCATATTTATGGCATCAACCACTCTTAGCTTTTGCTAGACATCAAGCCATTACCGAACCTAGCCAGTTTACACTTGCGTTTTTAGCGTTTCTATCGATACCAGTAGGTTATATCAGCTGGAAATATGTTGAGAAACCATTCAGAACGGCAGGTGTATTTAATAGGAAAGAAATTTTCTCATACTCAATACTCGCTTCAGCGTTCTTTATTGCTATTGGCATATCTGGTTATATTTCGAATGGATTCGAGAATACTTGGCTATCTTTACAAACGAGTCAAACTCAGAAAACTTATGCAGTAATCAATAATAGCGTTGGCAACTTTGGTGTGAACGGTAAAGGTGAACAAGACAATGGGGATTGCCGATTTAATGTTAAGAAGTTAAGTAGTGCTAATCAAAAAAGAATTTTAGACTGTCATAACAAATACAAAGAAGGTTTAGCCATACTTGGTGATAGCCATGCTCAAGATTTATTTGGCGTTGTGATATCTTCATATTCTCGCCCCTTTGTTGTTGGTATTACAAAAGGCGGATGTAGACCACATAACAAGAACATAAACTGCCAATACAGCGATTTTATTGACTTTGTTAAGTCTAACAAAAGCGTATTTAGCGGTGTACTGTACGAACAGTCTGGTTTTCGTCTATTACAAAACGAAAGGTTAATCTCGGAAACTTATGAGTATCTAAAAACCATATCGAATTACACAGATGTAGTTTGGCTTGGACCACGCATAGAGCCTCAAATCTCAGACAAAACCATATTAAAGCTGGGTTGCGATTTCGACTTTTCAACTAAGGTCGACCTAGTGAATTCATTTAAGAGATTAGATTTAAATATCAGCAATGTAGCAAAAGAAACGAGTAGTATACGTTTCGTATCCCAAAATGAAGCTTTTAAGTACGACTTCACAGTTGATTTTATGAATTGTAATGATATTTATTGGTCGGATGGCAATCACCTTAGCGCAGCTGGAGAAGCTAGGTTTGGTAAGCGATTCGACTTCAGTTCCTTATTTCCTTGGTAGTAACTTTCGCTTTACGATCGTTCAATTTGAAATGACTAGAGGCACTTAGACCAATGGTATACCAACGATGTTTAGACTACTTCATTTGTAACTACCAATTTCCATACTAGTAGTATGTCATGGCGGCAGAATGGCGGCAACCATTCAGAAAGGCTAACACTCTCTGTATCCGTCTGGCTAACTACACCTAGCCTAGTTTTACACTCCAGGGTAGCAAGTGATCAACACTCTCAGGCTTGAGTGGTAACTGCTCGAGGCAGCACATCAGGTAATCGAAGGGTACCAGCCCATTTGCTTTGGCTGTTTCTATCAAGCTGTACAGCATGGCACTCGCGTTTGCACCATTGGCTGTATTGGCAAATAGCCAATTCTTACGACCAATGACAAACGGCTTTATCGCTCGCTCAGCGCGATTATT
>NZ_JBFRMK010000128.1:0-9281 GCF_041470405.1 Shewanella sp. 10N.286.45.A1 | reverse complement strand
ACGCTCTGAGTAGATCAACGTCTTATACTGATTGGTATAATGCCAACAAAACAGTGTTAGATATAACCTACAGCCGCGATACTCTCCTTTTTTGCAGCACTACAACACCAACAGCGGTTTTACTGTTTTTAGCTAATGGTTTGTCGATAGCGACACATTTTGCTGCGTTTTGTGAAAAAAGCATGATGAGTTCACATAAATTTTACGCTAACGACCCGCGATATCGGCCATATGTGCTTTTTTCATTATCTTTTCTCAAAAAGAGTAATATTCAATTGACAGCCTTTGTCTGCAAATGTTTTTATATAGCCACGACAACAAACTAGATTGAATTTTAAATGACACAGTTTACAACTTTCCAAAACATTAATTGGTGGTGGCACTTCCCAAATTAGCGGGTGGTGTGAAATTCTGTGCTCAATCAGTTTGAGACAAGATTCAACAAAAAAGCCCGCACAATTGCGGGCTTTTTTGTATCTAAACAACAGCGGTAACGTTTTATACAAAACCCACAAGCAGCAGGCTCTTGATTTTTAAGTATTAAAAAGAGATATAACAATGAATAACCCATTATTCCCTACGGCAGGAGCTTAGCATGGCAGTAAAAGATATCGCGAAAGTCATGACTAATAAGCAGTCACTCGCTTACCATGACGATCCGTTGCGCTTGTATCAGCATGTGACCAATGACGCGCCACATACTATGTTGCTGGAGTCTGCAGAGATAGAAAGCAAAGACCATCTAAAAAGCATTATTTTGACCCACGCAGCGATGATGATCCGCTGTGATGGTTATCAGTTAACTTTTACTGCTTTTACCGATAACGGCCAAACGCTACTTGCACCTATCCAAGCCTTTTTCGCCGAGCACTTTAGCGCAGTAGCATTTGAGCAAGCCTCAACGACTACATTAACGGTTAAGCTTTGCAAAGACAGTACACAGCTAGATGAAGATGCACGCTTAAAAGCCACCTCGCCGCTCGATGGTCTGCGTATGCTGGTGCAGCACATTCGTTGCAACGATACCCCGGCTTTTGAAGACCTGTTTTTAGGTGGGGTATTATCTTACGATCTTATCGATACTGTAGAGCCACTGCCTTCAGTACCTGAAGGTGACAATAGCTGCCCAGATTACCTGTTCTATCTCGCCGAAACGCTAATATTAGTTGATCATCAGCAACAAAGTGCCGACATCATTACCCATCAGTTTGCAGCGGCCAATACTGCAATAGCAAACACGCTTGCTGCGCGCATGGATGAGTTACAACAAAGCTGCACCACCCTCACCGCTATTCCAGAGCTCAAAACTGTTGATGCCGATACTCAAGTTAATATCTCCGATAGCGAGTTTAAACAAACGGTTAATGATTTAAAGCAGCACATTGTTGCAGGCGATATCTTCCAAGTGGTGCCATCACGTACCTTCAGCTTGCCCTGCCCCAATACACTCGGTGCATATCGTGCGCTTAGGTTGACCAATCCAAGCCCTTACATGTTTTACTTTAGAGGTGAAGGATTTACCCTTTTTGGCGCTTCACCTGAAAGCGCACTTAAATATGAAGCGAGCACCAATCAAGTTGAGATCTACCCTATTGCTGGCACGCGTAAGCGCGGTAAGACAGCAAACGGTGACATAGACTTTGATTTGGATAGTCGCAACGAGCTCGAGCTTCGTTTAGATAAAAAGGAGCTGTCCGAGCACATCATGTTAGTTGATTTAGCTCGAAATGATGTAGCCCGTATCAGCCAAAGTGGTACTCGCAAAGTCCCTGAACTGTTAAAGGTCGATAGATACTCCCACGTCATGCATCTTGTTAGCCGTGTTACCGGTCAGCTTAGAACCGACTTAGATGCACTGCATGCTTATCAAGCTTGCATGAACATGGGCACATTAACCGGTGCGCCTAAAGTGAGTGCAGCGCAACTTATTCGAGGCGCCGAAAAAACTCGCCGCGGCAGCTACGGCGGCGCAGTTGGCTACCTCAACGGTTTAGGCGATATGGATACCTGTATTGTGATCCGCTCAGCCTTTGTCAGCAACGGCACCGCCTTTATCCAAGCCGGTGCAGGTGTGGTGTTTGACTCCGATCCGCAAGCCGAGGCCGATGAAACCAGACAAAAAGCCCAAGCCGTCATTTCAGCCATTAAGATGGGAGGTGGATTATGAAAATCTATCTATTAGATAACTTTGACTCGTTCACCTATAACCTAGTCGATCAGTTTCGCAGCCTAGGCTATCAAGTTATCATCTACCGCAACGATGTTGATGCAGACTTTATAGCAGATAAGCTACTTAGTGAAACAGTGCCTGCGGCATTAGTGTTATCACCAGGTCCTGGCGCGCCCCATGAAGCGGGATCGCTAATGGACTTAATCAGCAAAGTGGCAGGTAAAGTTCCCATGCTGGGGATCTGTTTAGGCCATCAAGCATTAGTTGAACATTATGGTGGTAAAGTGGAGCGTGCCCAACAAGTTGTGCATGGCAAAGCCAGCCCGACAGTGCATAACGGACAAGATATTTTCGCGGATCTGCCCTCGCCTTTGCCAGTTGCGCGCTATCACAGCTTAGTGGCAACCCACGTTCCAGCGTGTTTAGAGGTGATAGCGACGACTGAAGATATGCCAATGGCGATCATACACCGCCAAGATAAAGCGGTCGGCTTTCAGTTTCACCCAGAATCAATTCTCACCACCCTAGGCAGCCAGTTATTAGTGCAGTCATTGCAATACTTGGCACAATCACTCGCGCAGCAAGACGTAAAAGGACAAACATCATGAGCCAACTAATCGACAATGCCCAACTGCTAGAGTCACTTTACCGTGGTGAGAGTTTAAGTCGTCAAGATGCTAAAACGCTTTTTAGTACTATCATTCAAGGCGAAATGAATGAAGTCACCATGGCTGGAATGTTGGTTGCGATGAAAATGCGCGGTGAGACTATCGATGAAATATCAGGTGCTGCAGATGCACTTAGAGCCGCAGCAAAACCGTTTCCAGCTCCAAGTGAAACAACGGTTGCCCAAGGGATAGTTGATATTGTAGGCACCGGCGGCGACGGCCATAACACCATTAACATATCAACCACTGCCGCCTTTGTAGCCGCCGCGGCAGGCGCTAAAGTGGCTAAACATGGTAACCGCAGTGTGTCGAGTAAGTCAGGCTCATCGGATCTACTCGCACAGTTTGGTATCGATTTAACCATGGCGCCAGAAACCGCCCGTGATTGTCTTGATGACTTAGGCTTATGCTTTTTATTTGCACCGCACTACCATGGCGGCGTGGCTCACGCAGTACCAGTGCGCCAAGCACTTAAAACGCGCACTCTATTTAATGTGCTTGGGCCGTTGATTAACCCATCTCACCCAGACTTTATGCTATTGGGCGTATACAGCCCAGAGCTTGTTGCACCTATCGCACAAGTCGTTAAAGCACTCGGCATAAAACGCGCGATGGTGGTTCATGGCAGCGGTCTTGATGAAGTTGCTCTGCATGGTGATACCTTAGTACACGAGCTAAAAGATGGCGAAATTAGTGAGTACCGCATCACCCCTGCAGATTTAGGCGTAGCAGAAGCGAAGTTGACTGACCTTGAAGGCGGCGCGCCAGAGGAGAATGCCGAATTTACTCGCGCTATACTGCAAGGTAAAGGCCGCCCGGCGCACATGAATGCCGTTGCCATTAACGCAGGTTGCGCCTTGTATGTTGCCGGTATCGTCGATTCAGTAAAAGCCGGCACAACATTAGCGCTGGCGACCATTGAAAGTGGTAAAGCCTACCAATTGCTAACCGCGCTCGCCGATGCTAGCCAAGCAGCAAAAGGAGTTTAGCGTGAGCCAACTAACGAACATAAACAACGATAGCGATGTAAGAGACACTCCCATGGCCAGTGACACCCAAGCGAAAGAGAGCAATGTGCTCACTAAAATTGTTGATACTAAAGCTGCTCATATGGCAGCCCTAAAGCTGCGCTTTCCAGAAGAAAGTTTATCACCGAAGCAGTCAGACAGAAGTTTGTATGATGCACTAAAAGCACCCAATGCGGGCTTTATCTTAGAGTGTAAAAAAGCCAGTCCATCAAAAGGGTTAATCAGAGACGTATTTGATGTCGATGCCATCGCCGATGTATACAACCAATACGCTGCAGGGATCTCAGTGCTCACCGATGAGCAGTTTTTCCAAGGTGATATGGACTATATTCCAAGAGTACGTGCCCGAGTTAAGCAACCTATTTTGTGTAAAGACTTCTTTGTCGACACATACCAAATCAAACTCGCTGCGCACCAAGGTGCCGACGCCATTTTGCTCATGCTTTCAGTACTTGACGATAACCAGTACCAAACACTCGCAGCAGAAGCGGCAAAATATCAGTTAGATATTTTAACCGAAGTCAGCAACGACGCTGAATTGACCCGTGCCATTGCGCTAAATGCTGCCATCATCGGCATTAATAACCGTAACCTGCGCGACTTGTCGACCGATCTCGCCACCACCGAAGCGCTAGCGCCGCATATTCCTGCAGACCGCGTGGTGATCAGCGAATCGGGGATCTACAACCAAGCACAAGTGCGTCGGTTAGCACCATTAGTTGATGGCTTTTTAGTGGGCAGTTCATTAATGGCTGAAGATGACTTAGATTTAGCCTGCAGAACATTAACCTTAGGCCACAATAAAGTGTGCGGATTAACGCGTATCGAAGACTTAATCGAAGTGGCACAGAAAGGCGCGGTGTACGGCGGACTTATTTTTGCACAAAAGTCGCCACGAGCAGTGACTAAGGCACAAGCACTTGAATTGGTTACAGCATTTAATGCCACGACTTATAAACTCAATTTAGTGGGTGTTTTTGTTAACGAAAATAGTGATGAAATTGCCGCTATTGCAAAGCAATTAGGTCTATATGCGGTGCAACTGCACGGCACAGAAACCTCGCTTGAAATTGACGCACTAAAACAGGCACTGGTAAAACAAAACAGCCAATGCCAAGTTTGGAAAGCAGTGGCTATTGATAGTAACAATAACAATGTCGAGCTAAACGTACCCAGTAACGCCGACCGGATCTTGTTCGACAGTAAAAGCGATGGTCAATTTGGCGGTACAGGCCAAGCCTTTGATTGGCAACAGTCACTCCCTAATCGCTGCGACGCGCTGCTCGCTGGCGGCTTAAGTGCAGATAATGCAGAACAAGCAGCTAGCCAAGGGTTCTACGGGCTCGACTTTAACAGCGGCCTCGAGCAAAGCCCTGGTATTAAAGATCATCAACTGATCAGCCAAACTTTTGCCAAGTTACGTCAATACTAGATTTCGCACTATTTGCAGTGCGAGTGACTGTACCAATAAATCGAATCCCACGCGATGATAACGTTATTAGCATCGCGTTAGAAATGAAAGATAAAGGACCATATTATGAGTAAGTTAAACCCCTACTTTGGGGAATACGGCGGCATGTACGTACCACAAATTTTAATGCCTGCACTAAAACAGCTAGAAACAGCCTTTATCGAAGCGCAAGAAGATGAAGCGTTTCAAAAAGAGTTTACCGATCTGCTTAAAAACTACGCCGGTCGTCCAACAGCGCTCACGCTTACCCGTAATCTGAGCCCTAATCCACTGGCTAAGATCTACCTAAAACGTGAAGACTTGCTCCACGGTGGCGCCCATAAAACTAACCAAGTTTTGGGGCAAGCCTTGCTCGCAAAACGCATGGGTAAGAAAGAGATCATCGCCGAAACAGGCGCAGGCCAACATGGTGTTGCCACCGCGCTTGCTTGTGCACTACTCGACTTAAAATGCAAAGTTTATATGGGCGCAAAAGATGTTGAGCGCCAGTCACCTAACGTATTTAGAATGAAGCTAATGGGCGCAGAAGTTATTCCTGTTACTTCAGGTTCTGCCACCCTAAAAGATGCCTGTAACGAAGCAATGCGTGACTGGTCTGCCAGTTACGACAAAGCACACTACCTGTTAGGCACAGCAGCGGGGCCACACCCGTTCCCAACTATTGTGCGTGAATTTCAACGCATGATTGGCGCAGAAACTAAAAATCAGATCCTCGAACGTGAAGGTCGACTGCCCGATGCCGTTATCGCCTGTGTTGGCGGAGGCTCAAATGCTATCGGTATGTTCGCCGACTTCATCGATGACGAGGAAGTGGCATTAATTGGGGTTGAACCTGCAGGTAAAGGTATTGATACCCCGATGCATGGCGCGCCGTTAAAGCATGGTAAAACCGGCATATTCTTTGGTATGAAAGCGCCATTGATGCAAGACAGCGAAGGCCAGATTGAAGAGTCTTACTCTGTATCTGCAGGTCTAGACTTCCCATCTGTTGGACCGCAGCATGCGCACCTTGCCGCAACTGGCCGTGCAACTTACGAGTCAGCAACTGATGACGAAGCGTTAGAGACATTCCAATTGTTAGCTCGCTGCGAAGGGATTATCCCCGCGTTAGAATCAGCGCACGCACTTGCCTATGCCGTCAAGCTTGCCAAAGCGGCCACCAAAGAGACCTTATTAGTGGTCAACTTATCAGGTCGTGGCGACAAAGATATTTTCACCGTGGCTGATATTTTAGAAAAGCAACAAGCAGACAGCTCAACAACTGAGGAGAGTGGCAATGAGTAATCGTTACCAGGCAGCTTTTGCCGCACTAGATAAGAAAAACCAAGGTGCATTTGTCCCTTTTGTCACTTTAGGCGATCCCTCTCCTGAGTTGTCTTTAAAGATAATTGACACGCTCGTCAAAAATGGCGCTGATGCGCTAGAGCTTGGCTTCCCATTTTCCGATCCCCTCGCTGATGGCCCGGTGATCCAAGGTGCCAACCTGCGCTCACTTGCCGCAGGGACAACGCCGTCACAATGCTTTGAAATGCTAAGCGCTGTGCGCGCTAAATACCCAGATTTACCAATAGGTTTGCTGCTATACGCCAACCTGGTTTACGCCAATGGAGTTGACGTCTTTTATGCCAAAGCACAAGCCGCGGGCGTTGATTCCGTGCTTATCGCCGATGTGCCAGTAGAAGAAGCAGCGCCTTTTATCAAATCAGCAAAAGCCCATGGCGTCGCCCCGATATTTATCGCACCACCCAATGCTGACAGCGAAACACTACAACTTGTGAGCGACAAAGGTGAAGGCTATACCTATCTGTTATCGCGCGCAGGTGTGACTGGTACAGAATCAAAAGCCGGCATGCCAATTACTGATATTTTAAACCGCCTAAAAGAGTTTAACGGCGCACCGCCGCTACTGGGCTTTGGTATTGCAGAGCCTGCACAAGTGAAAGCCGCCATTGATGCAGGAGCAGCTGGCGCGATTTCAGGCTCAGCGGTCGTTAAAATCATTGATGCCAACAAAGACAATGAAGCGCAGCTACTAAACGCACTAGCAGAGTTCACCCGCAATATGAAGGCCGCGACGGCAAGGTAAAGGCAAACGCCTAGCTCCTCACAACACCAAAAGCACGGCAGAACGATAACTGCCGTGCTTTTTAATGTTTAATTTTCAAGATTTTTCAAGCGTAAGCACCATAAACTAGAGGTCATCCATTGGGCTCTGTGTTCCAGCATAGTGTTGCCCTAACACATGAGTGTATATTTGAGTTGTATTGAGATCGTTATGCCCGAGTAACTCTTGAACGGTACGAATATCAGTGCCAGTTCGAAGTAAATGAGTGGCGAACGAGTGCCTAAAGGTATGGCAATTTATTTTTTTCATTATATTACTTGCTCTAACCGATTTTTGAAGCGCTTTTCTTATAGAGCTATCATGGCGGTGATGTCTACAAGGAGCTCTCGTCACAGGGTGTTCACAGATATGGGTTGATGGAAACAAAAACATCCATGCAGCTTGACGAAATGCATTCGGGTATTTTTTCCCTAAAGAGTAAGGTAGTGATGGACCGAAACCACTTTTGTTATCCAGTTTCTGTAGTTCAATGGATTGTTCGATATGATGAGTAAGCTTACTACAGCAAGATTGGCTCAATAGTGTTTGTCTGTCTTTGTTGCCTTTTCCATCTCGAATGGTCAAAGAGAGATTATCTATATTGATATCTTGTAGTCTTAACCTCAAACATTCATTAACACGCATACCACTACCGTAGAGCATCTCTATCACCAATTTTGCTGTTCCATCCATATTCTTCAATATCAGAGAAACCTCTTTGGGTGATAACACGATGGGGAGCCTCCGTTGCTTTGTAGCCAAACTAAAACCTAAATCACCTAGCTCAACCTTAAGACTCTTTTGGTATAGAAAAGCCAATGAATTTAGCGCAACCTTCTGAGTATTAACCGCTACATTCTGACTATTGGCTAACCAACTTAAAAAGTTTTTAACATCGACAGCGTTGAGGGTTGCAGGGTGAGCTTTGTGATGAAAAAGTATGTAACGTTTAATCCAATAAAGATAGGCTTTTTCGGTTCGCAAGCTATAACCTCGCAAGCGTATATCTTGTCTGATTGATTCCAAAAAAGGACTTGAGGACTGCATTGCTATACCTTTTTGACAACACTGTTATTATATACAGTATTATTGAGTTTTCTAAAAAATCAAGACAACCCAGAATGTCGAATTCACGGTTTACTATTGCAGGCAGTAATAAAAATGCGCAAATTCAGTTACATAAAAGCGTGCATTCTTGAAACATTGAGATAACCGGAAAGCAAAGTGTGCAACTCATTTTTGTCAAAAAGAGTATTGGATACAATTCCTCACTTTCATTAGTAATTAGTTGCTTTAAAAGAGTTTTTAAGGTTATATTCAGTGCACGTTTTCCCAGAATGGTTTGGCAAAACGCGCAAGCCGTATATTAAAATGTTAGGCTTCTAGAGGAATCAAGGATGTTCGGTTTTCTATCAAAACTCTTTTCAAGTAATCATGCCGCTGATGAAAACGAAGATAATCAACTTTGGCTCATGGTTAAAGAAGATGAATTCTTTCGTGATGACGCACATTTAAAGATGGTTGATGATCTTACTGAACTCATTGAAGGTTCAGGTCTAGGTGAACTCGATGGTCATAGTAGTGGTGCTTATCAATTTGAAATAAATTTCTATGATGTTTCTAATTTCGAAAAAGTTAAAGCAATTGTAGTTAAATACATGGCTAGTAATTTTGATAACTTGGTATTTTCAGTATCTAAAGAATATGAAACTTTCTACGAAAAAGCCTAACGTATAAGGATAGGCCGCGCGCAGCCGCGTCCTTATCCCAAGTGTTGAACAAGCCCGAGTGATACCTTTATATAGTTAATATCGACGTAAGAGTTTACGCTTTTTAGGTG
>NZ_JBFRMK010000127.1:0-36311 GCF_041470405.1 Shewanella sp. 10N.286.45.A1 | reverse complement strand
TTAACTGACCGGCATTACCCCTTAGGGAGCTTTACATCAACAACTGTTCGTCTATGACAAAATGGCTATCAACGCCTCTTCATCAATCACCTTCACACCAAGCTCTTGCGCTTTGGTTAATTTAGAGCCTGCAGCTGCACCAGCCACCAAACAATCGGTATTTTTTGACACACTACCAGCAACTTTTGCACCTAATGCTTGCAGCTGCGCTTTAGCATCATTGCGATTTAACTGTGTTAATGTGCCTGTTAATACCCAGGTTTGCCCTTTAAGTGATAAATCCTCTTCTGCCACCTCTTCAATTGCCGGCCAGCAAACACCCACCTCAATAAGCTTATCAATCACTTCGAGATTATGTGGCTGTGCCAAGAAGTGCGCTAAATGAGCCGCTACAATCGCCCCAACATCATCGACCTTAATAAACTCTTCAGCAGTCGCAGCTTTTAGTGAATCTAATGTTTTAAAATAAGCTGCAAGGTTAGCGGCAGTGGCTTCTCCCACCTCTCTTATGCCTAACGCATAAAGGAACCGAGCAAAGGTTGTTTCTTTGGCGACTTCGATAGCGGCGACTAATTTAGTGGCCGATTTCATGCCCATACGTTCTAGCATTGTCATCGCAGATGCGGTTAACTTAAATAGGTCAGCAGGGCTTTCTACTAGCTCTTTATCAATGAGTTGCTCAACGACTTTATCGCCCATACCATCGATATCAAGCGCCTTTCTAGAAGCAAAATGCTTAATTGCTTCTTTACGTTGTGCTTCACAAAATAAACCACCGCTACAACGCGCTACCGCTTCGCCCTCAATGCGTTCCACCTCGCTATCACACACAGGGCAGCGCTCAGGAAACACGATATCTTGGGCATCATCAGGGCGCTTATCAGCGACGATGGCAACAATTTGTGGAATAACATCGCCAGCACGGCGAATAATGATAGTGTCTCCAACTTTCACACTGAGACGGGCAATTTCATCAGCATTATGCAAAGTGGCATTTGAAACCGTCACTCCGCCAACAAATACAGGCTTAAGACGCGCAACAGGCGTAACGGCTCCGGTACGACCAACTTGAAAATCAACCCCTTCAAGTAATGTCATCTCCTCTTGAGCTGGAAATTTAAATGCTGTTGCCCAGCGTGGGGCTTTTGCAACGAAACCTAAACTCAGTTGGTGAGCAATCTGATTAACTTTGACCACCAC
Organism: Shewanella sp. 10N.286.45.A1; assembly: GCF_041470405.1. Taxonomy (NCBI): domain Bacteria; kingdom Pseudomonadati; phylum Pseudomonadota; class Gammaproteobacteria; order Alteromonadales; family Shewanellaceae; genus Shewanella; species Shewanella sp. 10N.286.45.A1. Next base: position 35,111 of record NZ_JBFRMK010000127.1, on the reverse strand, counting down.
GCCATCGATTTCGAAATCTAAGCTGCTACGGCGCTGTTGAATATCATTGTAATAATCCATTACTTCTGCGACTGATTCACAGACTTTGACTTCTTGGCTGACTGGCACGCCCCAAGAACGTAGTTGCTCTAGCTGGCCATAATGGCTATCGGCAAGCCCCCATGATTCAGGCTCAACGACACCGAGAGCATAAGCGTAAAACCCTAATGCACGGCTAGCAGTAATCTTACTGTCTAACTGACGTAAACTGCCTGCAGCTGCATTGCGAGGATTAACAAACAGCTTGTCTCCTTTAGCACGAGCACGCTCATTGAGCGCGTCGAAGGCCTTATGCGGCATAATCACTTCGCCGCGCACCTCGACTAATGGCGGAAAGTTATCACCGCGTAGCGTTAAAGGGATCGACTTAATCGTGCGGACATTTTCAGTAATATTCTCACCAGTTTGGCCATCGCCGCGTGTTGCCGCTCGCTCAAATACACCATCACGATACACAATGCTCACAGCCAAACCATCCAGTTTAGGCTCACTGCAATAGCTCAACGCTGTGCCTACCTTGTCGGTTATCCTCGAATTAAAGCCATTAAATTCTGCTTCATCAAATACATTATCAAGGCTTAGCATAGGCTTGAGATGGGTGATTTGTTCAAACTTAGCTAATGCTTCACCACCGACTCGCTGTGTGGGCGAGTCGGCTTTAGCAAATTCTGGACTCTGAATCTCTAACTCTTTAAGCCTTTTCAGTAATCTGTCGTACTCAGCATCTGGGATCGTAGGATTGTCATCAACATAGTAGTGATAGTTATGTTGGTTGAGTTGCTGAGTCAGTTCTAAGATTTCAAGTTCATTAGCGTGCATATGGTTCGTCCAAATAATAACAAAGGCCGCCTAAGCGACCTTATTAAAACAAGTTTAGTTGATTCACTTACTCAAAATTAAGCCTGTGCTTTAATTCGTTGTATATAATTCTGTTTGGTACTTTCTAGCCACTCATCGCGTCCACCATCCAGTACCAGACCATTTAGATCGTCAGCGATTTGGTGGGCAGAATTGAGCATGGTGGAGAAGTTTCTCAGTGCATCGCCATAACAGGGAAGTGTCATAAATAGCACCACACCTTGGGTAGAGAACTGCTCCATACTATCTGGGTCAAACACACCTGGTTTAACCATATTCGCCATCGAGAATAGTACTTTCCCGGTACCGGCATTATCTTCGTGACGGTGGAAGATATTCATGTCACCGAATTTGAAATTGAGTGTTAGCAAGCAAGGTAAAAGCTCAGCGCCATTAAGCTCTTCACCCTCTTTAGCGACAACATTTAGTACCAATACATCTTGTGGTTCACCTAAAGGCTCTTCTACTGCGACCTCTTCAACCTCCTGCTTGAGCAAACTTTCTTGCGGTGTTTCGCTTTCAAGTACTGGTTCTTCAGCAAACAAAGACGATTGGATAGGTGCCGGTTCAGGTTCAGGTTCAGGTTGTACTGTAACATCTTCATCGGCTAATGAAGGTTCTACGCGGGCTGCTTTAGCACCACGAGTCGCTTTTTGACTTGGGGCATCACTCAAGATAAATGATTCATCTTCAACTGCTGAAAAAGCTGCGTCGGCATTTTCGGTAACCGCAGGTTCCGTAACTAACGCAACTGGCTTAGGCTCACCTTCAATTTCAGATTTGCTGCTTTCGTCTGCACTCGCCTTAACAACTCTCACCTCGCCTATGCCGTCATTATCAAAACCTTCTGCATCTCTGCGGTCTCGATTAATATCTGTCATTGGGCTCTGTTTGAACCCCGTCGGTTGTTGCTTTCGTATGGACCAAAAACCATGCACAAGTACGGCAATAATCGCTATCGCTCCTAAAACAAGCAATACCAGTTGCAAATTTTCCATTGGTTACCCTGTAATCTTTATGTTCATCCAGCGTCAGCTAACGCTACCGCTTCATCGATATCTACCGCCACAATGCGCGAAACGCCGGGCTCATGCATAGTCACACCGATAAGTTGATCGGCCAATTCCATGGTGATCTTGTTATGACTAATATATATAAATTGTACGCTTTGGGACATCTCTTTTACCAAACGACAGAATCGTTCGACATTGGCATCATCCAAAGGTGCATCAACTTCGTCCAACATACAAAAAGGTGCTGGATTCAATCTAAAAATAGCAAAAACTAATGATAATGCGGTTAATGCTTTTTCTCCACCAGAAAGAAGGTGGATAGTGCTATTTTTCTTACCTGGTGGCCGAGCCATAATGGTGACGCCTGTTTCCAGAAGGTCATCATCAGTCAGAGCCAAATAAGCACTGCCACCACCAAACACTTTCGGAAACAAAATACCTAAATCTTTATTGACCTTATCAAAAGTATCTTTAAATCGGCTTTTTGTTTCAGTATCAATTTTACGAATCGCTTCTTCCAAACTTCCCAAGGCTGAATTTAAGTCTTCATCTTGGCTGTCCAGATAGCTTTTACGCTCATTTTGCTGTTCAAACTCTTCTATTGCGGCTAGGTTAATAGCCCCAAGATGAGCAATTCGAGCCCGTAAACGTTCCAACTCTTTTTGACGCCATAAAGTGTTACGACTAGCATCAAGCTTAGATAATACTTGTTCAACATCAATACCCTGCTCAGTAATTAAACTAAACTGGCTGTCAATTTGTCCTTTTAAACCTTCACGACGTAACTTTAACGCGCTCATGGTTTGAGTCAAGTCTTCTATCTTTGCAAGCTGTTGTTTTTTATTCGTTCCTGCACTATCGCACAGTTCTTGTAACCCAGCTTGCTCTTGCCTAAGCAGATTTAGTGCTTGCTGTTTAACTTGCTGTGCGTCTAAGGCTTGTGCCAACTGCGCTTTAATCGATTGTGAGTTTTGAGCCGTTTCAACATCTTGTTTATTTTCTAACTGCAATCGTACTTGTGCTTTACTCTGTTCAAGTTCTTCTAGTCGTTGCTTTTGATGACTCACTTTCTGTTCGATTAAAGCCACTTGGGTTTGAATGGCTTGTTCACTTTTAAGGCTAGCTTTAAGTCGCAGCTCTGAGCCATTGAGCAAGTCTTTGAGCTCACTTAACGATTTAAATGCCGCTAATTTATCTGACTCTGCTGCTTGCCGGCTTCCTGAAGCAAGCTCAAAAGCTTGTTGCAGACTTGCTTCACTGTGCAAAAACTGTGCTTGTTGAGTGGTTAACTGTTGCAGTTCAGTTTCAGTTTCCGCTAACTCCTGCTGTAACTGCTTATAACGTGCATCCGTATCATTTATGGTGGTTTGCATCGCTTTAACTTGCGATACCATGCCAGCTAATGCCACTTTTTGAGCTTGAATTTGCTGGTATTGTTGTTGCTGTGAGACTAATTGCGGCTTTAGCTCCTCGATATGCACCGACAAGGTTTGCTTTAATAAGCTCAACCGCTCTTCAGTACTACAAACGACTTCTGTTAGCGCAGCATGTTCATTTTTAAGTTGTACGACTGATCCTGAGTCTGCATTTTTTTCGATGATAAAATCAGCACCAACAAGAAAGCCATCTGCAGTCGCGAACATTTGCTCTGCAGCAAGCTCTTTTCGCTGCAGAACCGCTTCATCTTTTGTCTCTAGCCACTTAACTTGGCCTAACCATGGCTGGAGGTTCACAGGGCTCTGAATAACATCATTCGCCACTTCACTTACCATAGAGTTTGCAATGAACCCTATACTTAATTCAGGAGGTCGTTCTTTAAATACCGGAGAATTAAGAACATTAGCAAGTAACAAGTCAACCGCGCTTTCCCAACCAGGAGTCACCTCGATAACTTGCCATAGCAGCGTGCCTGCTTCATCACCTTCATCAGGCAATAATTGAGTAACAACAGACAAACGGCCTTTTTCATCAGCCAGTTTTACTTTTACAGACTCAAGCTCTGTTTTCAGCTCATCACAAGATTGTTGACGCGTTTCAATATTAAAACTCAGCTCGTCATATACCTCTTGCGCTTGCTCAGTCTCGATAGACAACGTATCACATTGGTTAGCTAAGGAACTGCTCTTGAGTTGATCGAGCTGTTCATTATGCTCCAGTGCTCTTTGGGTCAGCTTTGCTACCGATTTTTGTTTATGGGCTAGCTCTTTTGTACAATGATTTAGCTGAGTACGATTCATCTCTACCGCTAAATGTGCTTTGGCTTCGTCACCACTATGTAGCTGAAACTGTTCGGTTGAGGCAATGTGACGCTGGTTGATTAGGGCTAATTCTGCGGACTGGTTGTGTGCCTGTTTCTGCCACGCCTTTATCTCTGGCGCTAACTCTTGTTGCTGCTTTATCAGCTTTTCTTGGTTTACATTAGCAGTGTTCAACGACGCTTGCTGCAACGCTATTTGAGCGCTAATTTCGCCCAGTCGTTGATTCAAACTGTCATCTTGTTGCTCACGGTGTTTCAGTGATTGTTCAAGCTTAGCGATATGGGTTTTGGTGAGGTAAAAAGCTTCGACTTGCTGATGCTCTTGACTATCAAGCTCACTCAACTTTAAATTCAGTTCCGTCAAACTAAGTTCAAGTGTCTGCTTTTCAGCGAGTAAGCTAGCTTGCTGCACCTCTAGCTTACCGATCTGAACGGTTAATGTATCGGTTTGCTGATTAAGCTCGTGATAACGAGACACCACCAGCTCAGACTCACATTGACGTTCAGACTGCTTAAGCTCACGATACTGTTTTGCCGTTTGCGCCTGCTCAGCAAGTCTTTCCAGTTGCTTATGCAGCTCTGAGCGAATATCTCCAAGTCGAGATAAGTTTTCGCGAGTGTGCCTAATACGATTCTCAGTTTCACGCCTGCGCTCTTTATAGCGAGAGATCCCAGCCGCTTCTTCGATGAATACTCTTAGCTCTTGAGGTTTTGACTCAATAAGCCGAGAAATGGTGCCCTGCTCAATAATCGCGTAACTGCGCGGCCCAAGCCCAGTACCCATAAATAGATCAGTAATATCTTTACGGCGACACTTTTGATTATTCAGAAAATAGCTTGAGTCGCCATCACGGCTTACTTGTCTCTTAACCGCTATCTCTTGGTAGCTAGCGTACTGACCTGCTAATCGATTGTCTTGGTTATCAAATAGCAGTTCCACCCCCGCTACTGATACAGGTCTTCTGGCTGTTGAGCCATTAAATATAACGTCTGCCATAGAATCGCCACGCAGGTGTTTAGCAGAGCTTTCGCCCAACACCCAACGCACTGCGTCAATGACATTTGATTTACCACAGCCGTTCGGACCAATAATGGCACTCAATGGATTAGGTAAAGGAATTTTGGTTGGATCGACGAATGACTTGAATCCGGCAAGTTTTATCTGTTTAAGTCTCATGATGCCGTTTTGGTCACTTCCACGCTAAGTTATCTGCTGACACTTAGCATCTATGTTTGATGTGCATATAATGATGGTAACTTTACCAAAGCTAACAGCATTTTGTAACGCTTTTTATTGGCGATTAACGCCTTTTCACTTGCGGTTAAATGCCCACTGACTCACAATCGTGACATTGCGTATCCTTAACAATCAAAAATTTCTATGAATAAAACCAATCAAGTAACAAAAAAGAGTGGCGTAAATTACTTCTTAGAAGGGTTCAGTTTGATAAAACGCCCCGGCCTTAGACGTTTTGTATTTATTCCACTGACAATTAATTTATTGCTCTTTGGTTGCTTGATCTATTTTGCCATTGGTCAGTTAGAGCAAGTTTTCGCCTGGCTTTCAGGTCAGCTTCCAGAATACTTAAGTTGGTTGAACTTTCTGCTTTGGCCACTTGCAGTATTAACCTTGTTGGTGGTGCTATCTTTCACCTTTAGTTCGGTGATGAATTGGCTCGCTGCGCCCTTTAACGGATTACTGGCTGAAAAAGTCGAACAACTGTTAACGGGCAAACCGCTCAATACGGGTGGCGGCATCGATTTAATCAAAGATTTGCCGCGCATATTGGGGCGAGAGTGGATCAAACTGAAATACTATCTACCTCGTGCCATTGTTTTCTTATTGCTATTTTTACTGCCATTTGTCGGTCAAACTGTGGCGCCTATCTTATGGTTTCTTTTTAGTGCCTGGATGATGGCAATACAATACTGTGATTACCCTTTTGATAACCATAAAGTCCCCTTTGCGGATATGAAATTTGCACTTAACCAAACTCGTGGCAGCAGCTTTAGTTTTGGCGCTGCAGTGACACTGTTTTCAATGATCCCAATCCTCAATTTTGTCGTGATGCCTGTCGCCATATGTGGCGCCACATCTATGTGGGTTGATAAATACCGAGAAGCCTACAAAGACAACACCATCGCACCGGATTAGTATGGATTACGCTGGGCCAATAATCATGTGGCCTAGCGGCTCCTACGCATTCTCGACTTAATTGTTACACCCCTGAAAATATTTGTAACAAATAGTCTACTTTTTTTATACGTGATTCCATTACAATCCTCACACCCAATTATTCAGCTTTAAATAATAAAAACAAATGAATAAAGCAACCCTACTTGTTAGCTCCGTTGTCTTGTTAACCTCTTTTCATTCTTTGCATGCTAATGCCGGACAGGAGGATCAATTCAATATTGAGATCCCTACACTTTCAGGCAGCATCAAAGTTGATGGTCACTTTGATGAACCGCAATGGAAGAATGCCGCAACCACCGAGATAACGATTGAGACGAGTCCCGGTGAAAACATTACTGCGCCAGTAACAACTGAAGTCAAACTATATTCCACTGACACAAGCCTATTTTTGGCATTTACTGCTTATGATCCAACGCCATCGCAGATCAGAGCAAACTTGAGCGATCGAGACAGCGTTTGGGGTGATGATTTAGTCGGTATCAAACTCGATACTTTTAATGATGCCAGACTCGCCTATCAATTCTTTGTCAATGCTTACGGCGTGCAAATGGACTCAATCGAAAATGAACTGACCGGCAGCGAAAGCGATGCCTGGGACGGCATTTGGTACACTGCAGCTCAGCGCACAGAAACGGGTTATCAGGTAGAAATAGAGTTACCTTACAGAGTGCTTAATTTTGATAACAGCACCGAGCAAAAATGGGGCGTTGAACTGGTCAGGTTTTATCCACGAAATGAACAGCACAGACTATCTAGCCACCAAATAGACAGAAATAATAGCTGCCAACTGTGTCAATTTGGGGTGATGAGTGGCATGTCTAGCCTTGAGCAAGGTAATGACCTACAGATCACGCCATCGGTGGTTTTTAATCGTAACAGCCAACGTCCTCTCGAGCTTAATAGTGACTGGGAAAGCGAAAACAACGTTGAGCCAAGTTTAGATATCCGCTGGGGGATCACTCCAAGTACATTATTGAGTGCAACCATAAACCCGGATTTTTCGCAGGTAGAAGCCGACGCTGGTCAACTCGATATTAATAATACCTTCGCATTGTTTTATCCAGAAAAAAGAGCCTTTTTTCTCGATAATAAGGACTATTTTGATACCCAGTTAAACTTATTGCATACCCGTAATATCGTTTCACCAGATTATGGCATTAAGCTAACAAGTAAAGTGGGTGACCACACATTTGCCACACTGGCGACAAACGACACTCATACTAACTTTTTAGTACCTGGGAATTTAAGCTCTGATATCGCCAGTATCGATGAGAAAAGTCAGAACTTTGCAGGTCGTTATCGTTACGACATAGGTAAAGAGTTGTCTATGGGCGCGCTAGTCACCGCTAAAACCAGCGACGATTATCATAACTATGTTACTAGCCTAGATGTTAAATATCAGCCTACCGAGCAAGATACCTTTATTGGCCAATACGTAGTATCGGATACCCAATACCCTTTAGATTTCTCGCAAACACTATGCAGCAATGATGATTGCCTTCCGGATATCAACTGTGATTTAAATGATTGCGGCGTCAATGAGCGTGTATTACGCACCAATAGCACTGATGCAATTCGTGGCAACATGTATTTGGCAAAATATGAACATGAAACCAGAAACTGGGATGCTATAGCGCAATATCAGTCTGTAGGCGAGGATTTTAGAGCCGATTTAGGCTTTATTGAAAAAGTCGATTTTAGCAAATTTGTCGCAGGCGGTGGTTACACTTGGTACCCTGAAAACAGTGGTTTTAGCAAGATCAGATTGAGCGGCGACTGGGATATTAGTCATAACCAGGCCGGTGAAAAATTAGAACAGGAAGCTGAAGCTAAGCTTGCTTTTGACGGTTTATTGCAAAGTTACACTGCATTTGGCGTCGTTAACCGTCAACGTGTAGGAAGGCGTCACGATAGTGCAAGCTTAGCAATTGAAAATAATACTCAGATGTTTGACGAAACCATGGGCTGGTTTTATGCCAATATGAAGCCAACCCGTACCCTATTTGTCGAACTGGATGTCAACTACGGCGATAGCATCGACTTTGCCAACGATCAATTGGGTACTAAGTTTCTACTCAATCCTGGTGTTCGCTGGAATGTTACCGATTCAGTGAAGCTTAATGTATCGCACGTTTACCGTACTATGGATGTCGATGACGGCCGTCTATTTACCGCAAACTTAAGCGATGTAAGATTGAGTTGGTATATCGACATTCATAACTTTATCCGAGTCTCCAGCGTCTACACCCATATTGAAAGAGATCCAAGCCTTTACCAATATGGTTCACCGAATAAAGAGCAGCAGAATTTAGGCAATGAGATCCTTTACGGGTATAAGCTTAATCCTCAAAGTGTGTTCTATCTAGGCTATTCAGATGGATTGAAGTCTAATGATTCCATCGACTCACTAATGAAAACCGAAGAAACCTACTTTATAAAAATGAGTTACGCTTGGATTTTATAAACAAAAAGGCTTAACCAGTAATGGTTAAGCCTTTTTATTATCAATAAGAAACCGTTTTAGGCAATGCACACTAAGTTGCGCCCACCCTCTTTAGCTTCATAAAGCGCAACATCAGCTCGTAGCAACATCTCATCTACGTTTTCATCGTAATTGAAATTAGCAACACCGATACTAACGGTTATGGTTAACTCGCCTTTCGTTGTCATTATCGGTGTACTTTCCATCTGCATTCTAAACCTATCTAACAGCGCAAATGACTTTTCAACGCTTAAGCCCTTAAAGCCGACAACGAATTCTTCACCACCAAATCTAGCCACTGTAAAATGTTGTGAAAATGAGTGTTTTAGGCGCTTGGCAAACTCAACGAGCACTTCATCTCCTACATCATGGCCATAACCATCATTTACTTTTTTGAAGAAATCGATATCCATCAATCCGAGTGAAAGCGTAGCTTGATTGCGAGTAATTGTAGGTAATTTCTCTTCATAGAGATTAAAAAAGTAACGCCGATTAAATACATTGGTTAAGTAATCGAGGTTGGCTTGCTCCCACAGTTTAGCCATCATATCGAGTGCATCTAGCGTGTTAAGTACTCGACAATGAAACTCTTCGTGCACGAAAGGCTTCTGCAGAAAGTCATTAGCACCATTTTTAATAAATCGTGCTGATAGGCTTTCGTCGCTATCACTGGATAACCCGATAATTGCCAACTCTTCTCTGCTGAACTGCTCTCTAACTTTTATAATTAAACCAAAGCCGTCAAGACGAGGCATATTATAATCAGTGATAAGCAGCTTAATATCTGGGTTTTCTTTAAGGGTATCAAGTGCCGTCAAACCGTCATCAGCTTCTATCACCTGAAACAAATGCTGCTCTAAAAGGCTACGAATAAACTTTCGGCTCACCATGGAGTCATCAGCAACCAATACCTTCACGGTTTGATTGCGTTGCAAACGTCGAACTAATTTAGCGGTATACTCGTAGCTAAAGCGGTTTTCTTTAAGTACATAATCAACAATACCTAATTGCAGCAGGCGTGTTCGCTCTTAAGGGTCCCAGCTTCCGGTCAGTACAATACATGGGATCTGTTTAGCCAGTACTAATTTTACAATCTCGCCCTCTTGCGCATCCGGAAGGTTTAGATCGGTAACAGCCACAAAGTAATCATTTTCAGCCAAAAGATTTTTGGCACAGGCTAGATCTGGCGCGACATCAACTTCACAATCCAACTCTTGGGTTAATAAATGGCGCATCACCCGTGATACAACTTGGCTATCTTCAACAACTAAGATCCGCAACTTAACTCTCCTTTAAACCCATACTCCTTTAGCACATTAGTTAATCGGCCTTTTTGAAAGACTCTTTAATTATTAAATGCCTACGCTAAGTGAGAACGTTAACTGTGTTTCTCTGCAATTTTACAAAATACCTGCGCAGCTTAACCCTTCCCCCCAAAAACGGTATCAATTATGCTACTTCTGCTGACTTTTCGCATCAACCGATGCATTTAACGCATTCATATTTAATTGTATGATAGGTGCTTCAATTTCAGGCTTACGGAGATCAACAACTACGGTTGCAGATATTTTATCTTGTATTGCTTGTCGATTAGCATCCCAGAATACTTGCATGAAACCGAGTAAACCAGTGGTAAAGCCTGCAGCGTAACCACCGTAACGACCAAAGGCAGCCCATAAAGTAATTTTGGAACCATCCAACTGGATGACACTGATCCCAAGTAGTTTTTTACCCAATGTTTGTCCATCAAACCAAGCGGTAAACACCGTAAAATAAAACGCTGCCCAACCAAAACCTAGGCCCATATCATTTAACAAACCGACCAACCATGCTAATGGACTCGATTGTGAGTTTTGATCTTCTTCAAAATGAGAATCATCTTCCAACGCTTCCCAGTCCACTTTGTTTGTGGTTGAAGCATCGCTCTCATCATTACTAGCAATGATGCTCTCTTCTTCGACTGGCTGCTCAATATTTGCATCGGTGACAGAAGATTGCGCTTGTATATTCTCAGTTGATACAAACTTTAACTTTAAGCTCTCTTTTTGGTTAGCGGTAAGCGGTAGCTCATTAATAAGCTCTTCTATAATACGTGCTTGTTCTGCGCTCGAGAGGCTTGAGTGGTTTAGCGCATCTTTTAATGAATCTAAACGCTGTTGAGCACATAAGTAATTTTGGCAACTCGATGTGGATATGACTTCAGGAAGATAATTCGCTAGTTCAGCAACAGTTTGCAATGTTTCAGGCTCAGCACTATCAACATTTATATGGGTTCCGACTTGGCTAGTGTCTGAAATATCATTTCGATTATTCCAACCGTCACCAATTAACGCATACACCATACCTGCAAGCATGAAAGCATATAATGCCCATTTAACAATGCTGCCCAAAGATTGGCTTCTTTTATGAACAATAACAGTGATCGCGACCATTAATACAAAAAGCCAACCTGCATTTTCAGCAAGAGCCGCGACCAACAGACCATCAACAGTTATAGCTAAGGCGCGTTTCAAAGGACTCGCTAATGGTTGATATAAAACACTAGGAGCTATCTCAAAAGCATAAGGGGTGACTAACGACTTAGGATCAAGCGTTGATTCTGTCTGCTGTTTTTTCATTAGTTTAATCCAGTCCTAGTGAGAGTATCACATTGGTCAAAGCACCATAATACCACCCTATTAACTTAAGCTTAACAACTGAAACTTATAGTAATTCCACTCATTACGTATAATAGCGATTGCTTTAATAACTAAAAGGAATAAAGAAGAACAAACAATCACTTCTAAAGCAGCGAAAGAGGATTATGCTTTACCTGTGCATTTTAAGGAGCAAGCAGCCCATGAGCAAAATTTTTGAAGACAATTCACAAACAATTGGTAACACGCCACTTGTCCGTTTAAACCGTGTTAGCAAAGGTAATGTTCTTGCCAAGATTGAAGCACGTAACCCAAGTTTCAGTATTAAGTGTCGTATTGGCGCGAATATGATCTGGGACGCTGAGAAAAAAGGCGTTCTAACTCAAGATAAAGAGCTTATCGAGCCAACTTCTGGTAACACAGGAATTGCACTTGCTTATGTAGCGGCTGCAAGAGGCTATAAGTTAACGTTAACTATGCCTAATACTATGAGTTTAGAGCGTAGAAAACTGCTTAAAGCATTAGGTGCAAACTTAGTGTTAACTGAAGGCGCAAAAGGCATGAAAGGTGCCATTGATAAAGCGGAAGAGATCCGTCAATCAGCACCTGAAAAATACGTGTTATTGCAGCAGTTTAACAACCCAGCAAACCCAGAGATCCACGAAAAAACTACTGGACCTGAGATCTGGAATGATACTGACGGCGAAGTTGATGTCATTGTTGCTGGTGTTGGCACAGGCGGAACAATCACTGGTGTGAGCCGTTACATCAAAAATACTCAAGGTAAAGCGATTACTTCTGTAGCTGTTGAGCCAGTTGATTCGCCTGTGATTGCACAAACACTTGCAGGTCAAACAGTTCAACCTGGACCACACAAAATTCAAGGTATTGGCGCTGGATTTATTCCGGGCAACCTAGATCTTGAACTGATAGACCGTGTTGAAGCAGTATCGAATGAAGACTCTATCGAAATGGCACATCGACTCATGCAAGAAGAAGGTATTCTAGTCGGGATCTCATCAGGTGCAGCTGTAGTAGCAGCAAACCGTATTGCAGCGCTACCTGAGTTTGAAGGTAAGAATATTGTTGTTGTATTACCTTCTGCCGCTGAACGTTACTTATCTTCAGTATTGTTCCAGGGTGAGTTTAGCGACGCTGAAAACGTACAATAAACCGTATGTAGATACAACAAAACCCAAGCTTTAGCTTGGGTTTTTTATTGCCCGAATAATGTGGCTTACAGTGGTGTGCACAATATTATTGAGCTCAGTCTTATTCACCTTACCACGCAGTAAAAACTGGTATTCCAACAGTCGAATTATTGCCAAGATTTGGTGGGCATCTTCACTTGCTGTTTTTGAACCAAATGCACTAAAAAATGATTTAATGCTCTGCAGTAATGTCTCTTCGAGCAAGATAATGGCTTTAGCAAGCTCGGGATTCCGCAGTGCTTCTTCGTGAAAAGCATGCTCTAGGATACGATCATCAGGTTGAGTTAACTGTGCTTCTATATGATCACAGATAAAGTCAGATAACTGCTCAACCACTAACGTTTGCAGCTCAGATTTAGTTAGGCTCTGGCTTACTTCGGCCATACTATTGAGCAAGGTATAGCTTTGCTCCTCTAACGCTTTATTCATCCACAACGTTTTTTCCGCAAAAAAGGTTAATGCATCACTAATAAGGTCTTTAATATCATTAAAGTAATAAGTAGTTGAAGCTAATGGTACGTCTGCCTCAGCTGCAACAGCCCTATGGCGCACGCCACGGATCCCCTCTTTAACGATTAAGCGCAATGTCGCCTCTAGAATCGCTTTGCGTCTTGCTTGCCCATCACTTCGGCTTGATTGTCGACCAACATAGGTCAGTGGTACGAGCATGGCACTTCCTTTACACGAATATTCAATCTGGCTTGAACTCGCCATGAACAACTGGAAACTAATCTTATCTAAAACAATTCGAAGCAAGATCCAGTTCAAACTATATCCAGACTGTAACATGTAAGATACGCCTCCCCTAATTCGGTAACAGCTACATCGGTCTAATTTATGTCTTTCTATCGCTCTCCTCTATCAATCAGCGCATTTGATGCCAAGTTTGAAGCGCAAAAAATTGCCTTCGCGCCAATAAGTTTTCAAGTCGCACGCTGTTTGTTGAAGTTTAATGTTTTACAGTTGATCTCCGATTGCGGCTCAAAAGGTTGCAGCATAAGTGATTTAGCCAAGCAGTCAGTACTGTCAGAGTACGCCCTTGGAGTATTAGTCGATATGGGACTGAGTATGGGCTTGTTATACCTAAATGAAGAAGCATACGTGCTCGATAAGGTCGGGCACTTTTTATTGCATGATGATATGGCTCAAACCAATTTAAATTTTACCCATGATGTCTGTTATCAAGGGTTATTTGAATTGGAAGCTTCTTTACTCGAAGGTAAACCAAAAGGGCTCGCCTCACTGGGTGACTGGCAAACAATCTATCCCGGCTTGAGTCAATTGCCCGACGATATTAAAAAGAGCTGGTTTGAGTTTGATCACTATTATTCAGATCATGCATTCGAGACTTTGTTACCGCTCATTTTCAAAGCTCAGCCAAAGCATATTGTCGATGTTGGCGGAAACACGGGTAAATGGGCATTAGCCTGTACCAAATTTGATAGCCAAGTCGCTGTCACCATCATGGATCTTCCTGGGCAGTTAGAAGTCGCGATGCAGAACGCTGCTGACAATGGGGTAGCTGACAGAATAAACGCATTTGCAACAGACTTACTCGATGAAAGCAAACCATTTTGTGAAGCTGGTAACCTTTACTGGATGAGCCAATTTTTAGATTGCTTTTCTGAGACAGAAATTCTCAGCATTCTAAAACGTGCCGTTTCAGTCATGGAGAAAGACAGTGAGCTATGCATCCTAGAAACCTTCTGGGATCGTCAGCCATTTGAAGCAGGCGCTTTTTGTGTCAATGCCACTTCAATCTATTTCACCGCTATTGCCAATGGCAATAGTCGCATGTACCACAGTAAAACCTTACTGAGCCTAATTAGCCAAGCGGGACTCTTTGTTGATGAAGATATCGACAATATTGGACTTGGGCACACGTTACTGCGTTGCAAACTGAAACCTTGATTTAAATCCACACCAACCAATTAAGTTATACTTAACCCAAGGTTAATTATAACTCAATTTAATTTAATTACAGGTGGTTCTAAAATACATCCATAGAGATAAGATTTTGGAGAACACAATGACTGTAACAAATAACAAACTAACACACAGAGTATCACGCTTACCGAGTCCAATGGCTGGTTTGGCACTAGCAATAGCCAGCCTAGGTTGGGCTTGGGAGAGCATGTCTCCTGAGCTTGGCGGTAATGCACAGTTAGCTGGTGCTCTAATTGCATCAGTACTGCTAACCATGCTGGTTGCTAAATTCGTTTTGCACCCTAAAGTGCTTATTGAAGAACTGTCTCACCCGGTTATTGGCAGTGTTATCCCAACCTTTGCCATGGGGTTAATGGTGGTTTCAGCCGCTATTGGACAATTTAGCCAAGGCGCTGCTTTAACATTATGGTTAACGGCGATTAGCATCCATATCATCTTTCTATTTATGTTTATCTATAATAGAGCAATCGATTTCAAGCTAAGCCACATGGTACCGAGCTGGTTTGTTCCCCCTATCGGCATGATTGTAGCAGCAGTCTCTTTTCCACATGGAGAGTTATTACAGGTACAAAACCACTGGATTGCCAACGCCATTGTTAACTTCGGTATGCTGAGTTACTTAGTGATGCTTCCTATTATGCTTTACAGATTGATATTCTGCGAACCGATAGCCGATGCAGCAAAACCAACAATTGCAATTTTGGCCGCACCAGCAAGCCTATCACTAGCCGGTTACCTAACAATATCAAGTCAACCTTCTTTAGTTATTGTCGCTGTTTTATTAACCGTCGCGCTATTAATGACCTGTATTATTTATCTAGCCTTTTTTAACTTATTAAAACTTCCATTCAGCCCTAGCTATGCTGCATTTACTTTCCCAATGGTTATCGGTGCAACCGCTTTATTTAAAACTGTATCTTGGATAGTTAGTACATATGGAGAAAGCAGCCTTTCAGTGAGTTTACTAATAACCGCAAAATTTGAACTCATTATTGCAACAATCATTGTTACGTATGTAGCAGTAAGATACCTACGCTATTACAAAAGCAGCATCAAATATGCAAGATAATAAAAAATGGTTAGAAAGTAACAACTCACTATAGGTAAAAACAGCTTAATAATGCACATTAAACAACTTGCATCTCATCTAAAAGTTACATAATGACAACAACAGAGCTTTTTCAACTGCACCATTCGCGTGATCCGCATCACGATTTTCAATATTAATAGATAAATGTAAGACTTTAAACTGACTATTTATGTTCTTTTTTTGTTACGCGCCAAAATAAACCAAAACCAAGCTAGTAACTATCTAGACACATTAACATTACAAACCAAACCTAATCTCACCCCTCACCCACCACCATAAAAACCTCCCAGTACACAAAAGAAACAACCGTTAAAAATAATAGTAACTTCTGTTAATAACTATAATAATAAAACAACTTCAATCTCTCTTGAAAAATAGATAACAGCTGTAACAAGATTGTTGCCACGGTTATTTAATTATGGTTTTATTTGGCTGCGGAAAGTCTCTTTGTTTACATTCGTGTCAACTTAAGGAGCCGTTTCTAATTAAAATAAAACATATAATTAATATAAGTTTCCAGGGAGTAATACAATGCAAGTTAATTCAAGATTGGCCAAAGCGGTACGCTTTGCGTTAGTGGGTGGTGCAGCTACTGCAGCGCTTAGCTCGCCAGTAGCTCTTGCCGCTGATGCAGAAAATGCAGATAAAGTTGAGCGAATTCAGGTTACCGGTTCTCGTATTAAACGAACTGATATGGAGGGTGCAACTCCAGTTACAACCATTACTGCTGCTGACATGGAAAAAACCGGCGAAATGTCCGTCGCTGACGTTCTTCGTCGTAGCAACTTAAATACTTTTGGTTCAAATGCTGAATCTTCAGGAAGCACTTGGCAAAGCCAAGCTAACATTTCTTTACGCGGAGCTGGTGCTGATAGAACTCTGGTTCTGTTAAATGGTAAACGCATGCCTGGTTCACCTACTATGGGCGGAACAGCAGTAAACCTTAACACCATTCCAACTGCTGCAATTGAACGAATTGAAGTACTATCTGATGGTGCTTCTGCAGTATACGGTTCAGATGCAGTTGCTGGTGTTGTAAACATCATCACAAAAAAAGGTTTTGAAGGGCTTGAAGTATCAGCAACAGGAACAAACCCTCAACAGGCTGGCGGTGAAGAGTGGAAAGTTCATGCAATAGGTGGTACAACCAGTGACAAGGGCAGCTTAACATTCTCATTCGAACACCAAAACCGTGAAATTATCTACCAACGAGACCGTTGGTTTACAAGTTCAACAAATACCCTAGCTGACAAATTTGCCGATACTACAGGCGTTTCAACATACGCTCGTAACTTCTTGGACATGACATCAGGTCAATTTAGCCCTATGGCAGCTTGTGACAATGACAAAATAGTTGGTGGCGGGCATATTTACGACGCAGATGATGGTGACTATGTTTGTGGTTATGACTATACATCAGAAGCTGCTGATCATGCTGGACGTAACTACACAGCAGGTTATGTGAATGCTGATTATGAAATTTCTGATGAAATTATCTTTGAAGGACAAGGCCTCTTCTCTCGCAATGAAACATTTGGTCGATTTGCTCCAGCAGCCGGTTGGTTTAATGTTGAAGCTGGTCAAGTCGATATCCAAAACTATGATTCAAATGGTAACAACACTGGCACCAGCAAAAATACTAATGATGGCCGTGTTTACTATCGCTTTACAGATGTAGGTACACGTGATTCAACCACAATCGACTACAGCACTGATATCCAAGTAGGTTTAGTTGGTGAGCATGATAGTTTCGGGTGGGATGTAACCTACCACTACAACCTAGCTGAAAATAGTAACTACGGTAAAGGCTATGTTCATCGCCCAACCGTTGAAAACCTAGTTAAAGAAGGCAAATTTAATTTTGGCCCGGAAGGAAACAGTGAGGCTGTTGTTGCAGCTATTTCTCATGACACGTTAAAGCAAGATATTATGGACTTCCAAAGTATCAATGCTGGGGTTAATTTCGAAGCATTCGAACTGCCTGCTGGTATTGTAGGTTGGTATTTTGGTACTGAATTTATGCAGTACAAATACGAAGCTAACGTTGATGCAGAATCTGCAGCAGGTGAAGTAATTGGTTCTTCTGGTAACGGTTCAGGTGGCGAACGTGATGTTTTTGCTATCTTTGGTGAGAGTATCATACCTCTTACTGACGATTTAGAGCTAAACCTTGCATTCCGCTATGATGATTACTCTGACTTCGGTACAGCAACAACCCCTAAAGTTGCACTACGTTATCAAGTACTTGAAGATGTAGTATTGCGTGCATCATGGGGACAAGGTTTCCGAGCTCCATCTCTATCTGATTTGTATGCTGCCGACTCATTCAGCGCAGATACTGCGACCGATTATCACTACTGTGAACTGCAAGGAACTCCAACAGCAGACTGTAAGTCAAAACAGTATGATGTAACTCGCACAGCAAACTCAGAACTACAGCCAGAAACATCTGATTTCTATAACCTTGGTGCAATCTGGAATATCACCGATAACTTCAGTACTAAAGTCGAGTACTACAACTTAAGCATCGAAGATGTTATTACTTTTGTATCTCTAGACTCTCTACTAAAAGAAGAGAAGAAAGTGGGTTATGGTAATTTAGCGCTAGGTGACATTAAGCGTGTTAATGATGATCCGAATGGTAAGATTCTTTCAGCTACTACGCCTCAAGTTAATGGTAATGGATTTGATACTTCAGGTATTGATTTCAACCTAACATACTCAGGGTTAGAAACCGCTGTTGGTGATTTCGGTTCAACATTTGATCTAACTTATATCATTGCTTATGACGATGAAGAGTACTTTGACGGACCAGTAAACAACCAGATTGGTCGTAATGGTATGCCTGAATATCGTTTCACTTGGGTAGTTGATTGGTCATATGGTGATCATGCTGCTTCTCTATTGACTCAATACATTGATGGACAATCAGAGAAGACTGACCCTAATACCTATGAGCAAATAGGCAGCCTATCATCACAGACTACTTTTGATGCAAACTATAGTTATATGGCATCTTGGAATGGTAAATTCAGTGTCGGTGTCCGAAATATCACTAATGAAGATCCAGTATTGGACTCTAACTTAGGATACGACGATTCACTTTATAACCTATACGGTCGCACATACACAGCGACTTATACACAAAAGTTCTAAGATCGTAAGTTAAAAAAAGCCTAGGAATTCCTAGGCTTTTTTTTATACTTTGTCTGTCCCGTCCTGAGATAAGTTGACACTTTGGAGGCTTATCTATGAAACATTCAAATTCAAACCGCTATAAACGAACGCAGTCTGATTATGCATTAGACTTTAAATTGGCCGTTCTCAACCTGGTAGAAAAGGCGAGCTCACCTAGAAAAAAGCGTAATATTCAAGACCGAAGTACCGTCCTTACATACCTAAGAAAGCATAGTAGATTAGACTGGGCACAACCTATTGAGTACTCTCCAATGTCTAACTCTAAAGAAATACCGACCTAGAGAAACAAGTTTCTAACCTAAAGATGAAAAGCATAATTGATGGCGGTAAGGTTGAACAGTTAAAGAATAGATATGGCATCGATTTAGAAAAAAAGTACTGGGCTGGGTGGAATATTTGAAACTGCAGGGTATGTTGGTGAAGCTCTGAAACAAATAACCAAAATAACCAAAATAACCAAAATAACCAAAATAACCAATAGTCATCATTAACTTAGAAAGTATTCTAAGTTAATGAGAGGCAAGACTATCAAACGCGATGAAGAAGTCCTCGCTTGCGATATCACTGACGTGAAATCAGATGAGGGAACACACTACTTGTCGCTGGTAACAGATGCATGATTCAGAAAGATCATGGGGTATAAACTAAACGATGAGATGAAAGCCTTTGATGTCGTTAAGGGCTAGTATATAACCGATACCAAAATTTATGGCGAAACGAGTGAGTGGTATTTTGAAGCATCTGTCTGAGCTTTATCATCGCCGAACGATGAAAAAGCTTGCTGTGTTAGTCGAGGAATTGATAGAGATTCATAATCAGTTACGGCGCATGTTAGCTTAAGGATGAAAAACCCAAACGAATTGCATGAAAAGCCAGTCAGGAGTACCAACTGGCTTAATAAAAATCATCAATCTATTTTAGAATTAGACATTTCTTGCTTTACAGATTAACTAAACCCCATATAGTGGGCAGTAATAACAATGACGCTAGAGACAAAAAATAGCCCCAACATAAAGCGCCAGATAAACTTAAGCCATTGCCCCCAATCAACTCGGCAAACCCCTAGCGTGGCCATCAACGAAGCTGATGTAGGCACTAAAACATTAGTGAAGCCATCACCGAGTTGAAACGCAAGCACAGCAACTTGTCTAGTGACTCCAACAATATCCGCAAGCGGTGCCATCAACGGCATTGTCAGTGCAGCTTGACCTGAACCAGAGGTCACAAAAAAGTTAAACACAGCCTGGAACACAAACATAAACCATGCAGACATTACACTTGGTAGCTGGCCAATAAACTCGCCCGAACTACTGAGTATGGTATTGAGTACACTTGGGTTGGCGGCATTACTGCCTCCGAGTAATAATAGTATGCCCGACGCACAACCGACTAAAACTGCCGGTTCAAGCATTGTAGATGCACCTTGCTTGAAGCTAGTGGCGACTTTATTAACCGTCAGGTTATTAAGCTTAAAAACAACCCCTATGATGCCAACAACGATGCCCATTGCAAAAAACTGGCTAGCTATTTCAGGGATAAACCACGCATTAACCACCACGCCCCATATAATCCAGGCCACAGTTGCAACAATAGTTAATAACACTAGAATGTCGCCAATGTTAAAGCGGCTATCGAGTTTCGCATCACTGGCATTATCACGAAAATACTGATCACTTTGATGACTATACGAGAGCTCTGGTTTCGCTTTTATCTTCGCAGCATAGCGCATAGTGAATATAAGGCCCATTAGAGTAAAACCTAACCACATTGCGACTCTTACGCTTGAGCCAGACAACACAGGAACATCGGCAATGCCTTGAGCTATCGCGACACTAAATGGATTCATCCAAGAACTAGCGAAACCTATTTGAGTTGCAACATAGGTCACCATCACAGTGGTTATGCCGTCATAGCCTAGCCTTATCATTAATGGACAGATAATAATCGCAAAGGCTATCGCCTCCTCACCCATCCCAAATACAGCACCGCCAAGTGAAAACAAGGTAAAGATAACCGGAATGAAAAGTGTTTCATTACCTTGGGTTTTATCGATAAGTTTTAAAATGCCGTTATCAATGGTTCCTGTCGCCATAACAATGCCAAAGGCGCCACCAATAACGAGCATAAACATGATCACCCCAATGGCACTGCCCCACTTGGAGCCAGATACAAGCCCTTCAAAAGCAAAGTTAAAGAAACCAGTGCCTCCACCGCCAGCAAATAAACTTACCGGCTGCAGCATTGGCTCACCACTATCATCTAATTGGTAAGCAAACGAATTAGGGTCGACCACGCTGCGGCTCTTCTCAACACCGTCAATCACGTAGCTCACCTGCTGAGTTTCAAATGAACCAACAGGAATAAAGTAGGTCATCACAGCGGCAAGCAGAGCCACAAAGAAAATAATCACCAAGGTATCGGGCATTTGCCATGCTTTATTAACAATTTGAGAACGGTTGTTATTGGCGACAGTTGGTTCAGTGGTTAAAGGTTGTTGCTGCGTAGGGGAGCTGGGGGTCATTTGAAGGCCATATTGTTGTTATTTGGCTGCAAATATAAACCAATGTTAGTGCTTTATCTATGAGTGGTTAGTTGGTTACCGGTAAAAAATAGACTAACGCCCATATCGTTTTAATTGAAAGCCTTAAAACGATACAACTGAAAAGCTATTTTCAGTTGAAATAGTCAGTTAAAAGATGATTTAGATACTCCATTTCGCCTTACTAACGTGTGTACAAGCTCGCTTTATCGCTAATAAAAACAAATTTGCAACCATTGCCGATCAAAACAGTTACCCTATTTATGCAACAATGAGTGCGTACGGATCACACTATGTATAGAATAGTGAACTTAATCTAAGTTATTCATAGTTAAAACCAACTTGGCTTGTCCAACACTAAATCAGCACCTAAAATCATGCTTAACAACCATCAAATAAATTGATAGTTTCCCTTTAGGGATTTTTCGAGTAGGAAATCAGAAGGTACAATGAAGTATTCTCTTAAACAAATAATGGTTTTCGACGCTGTAGCCAGTTTAGAAAGTGTCAGTGCGGCAGCAAGAAAACTGTCAATGACTCAATCAGCTGTAAGTATGTCATTGGGGCAGTTAGAGAATTTGCTAGGGCGCCCGCTGTTTATTCGCCAAGGTAACCGGTTAACCCTAAGCCATTGGGGTAACTGGCTTAGACCGAAGGCAAGGCGTCTGTTACAAGATGCACAGCAAATTGAATTGGGCCTTCATGAACAACACCTTATAAGCGGTCGATTTCGGATCTGCTCTAGCCAAACAGCAGCTGAGCACCTATTACCCGAACTTATCAGCAAAATTGATACCGACTTCCCAGAACTGCGTATTGACTTGATGGTTGAAAATACTGAAAACGTGATTGAAGGCTTACTTAACTATGAGTACGATTTTGGCATAATCGAAGGACGCAACGACGATAGTCGTCTGCATCAAGAGCAATGGCTTGATGATCATCTTGTGGTGGTATCATCACCTCACCATCCTTATGCTAAATCAAAATCAGCAAGTTTAGCCCAGCTAGAACAGGCAAAATGGGTGCTTCGAGAACAAGGAGCCGGTACAAGACGCATTTTTGAAGGCGCCATTCATGGGATCATTGAAAAACTGCATGTGTGGAAAGAGTATGAATATGTTTCTCTGCTTAAGGCTCTTGTAAAGAATGGTCCTTACTTAAGTAGTTTGCCCTATTTAGATGTAGAGAAAGAGATAGCCAACGGCGAATTAGTGGTGTTATCAACCCCAGAGCTAAACATGCAACGTCATCTTTCATTTGTCTGGCGTAATGATGCAGGTGAGAATCCACTCCGAGATTGTGTTATTACAGAGGCCAGACGTTTAAGCCGTAATAGAGTTACTGTTAAAAAAAGCCGCTAAACAGACGATAAAGCAAAGAGGAGCGGCCTCCTCTTTGCCCTTTTTTAAACTCAAATATGTTTAGAACTTATAGATTTCACAGACTTTCTGCGCAATATCTTCCCGTGTAATAACACCACATAATACGCCACCCTCTACCACAGGGAACACACTCGGTTTGCTTGCATTAGCTGCTCTTAGGCGCTCTTCGTAACTTTTGAATGTGTTACCAATCAGCATTCCAGTGTCGTTAACCGGGAATAATTTTTCTCTATCGACAACCATCAACTCTATCAGATCAGCAACGGCATCTGACGGCGATACCGTCAATACCTGGGTTTGCATCAGATCAGCGACTTTAAAGCTTACGCCACGGGCAAACTCTTCTGACCATAAGCTGCGTAAGAGATCTTGCTGAGAGATAAAACCAAGCAACTGTTGCTGTTCATTAATCACAGGCGCACCGCGACTGGCACTTTCGGTAAGACGCTTCAATCCTTCGTATACAGTAATGTCTGCTGTCAGCGTAAATGGAGCAGGATTCATTAGATCGCTAACATTCAGTTTTTGTATTGTTTTAGGCATATTTTTTACTCCAGAAGATAGGTTGGCACTTTTAGGACTTTGCGCCAGTGAAGGTTCAGCAAAGGCTTGTTCTACAAATTGTGTTTGGTTATTTTTTTCAAGATCTGACAATGAAATGACTTCAGCCAAGACAGAGTGTGTATGTTGTGTCGTTGAATGCAGATATGGACTTGGGTTAGCTTTCTCAATTAACCAGTAACCTAAGCCAACGAATAGACCACCACCGACAATATTGCCAAGTGTTACTGGTATTAAGTTATTGATAATAAAGTTGGTAACCGTTAGGTCGCTAAATTGGGCTTGAGTGACATTAAGTGCAGCAAACCAAGCTGGGTCTGAAATATTCGCCAGTACTATGCCTAAAGGCACCATAAATAAGTTAGCGATACTATGTTCAAAACCACTACTAACAAACATCGCCACGGGTAACATGAGTAGTATCGCTTTAGTTAATGCGTCTTTACTGGAAAACGTCATCCAAACACCAAGGCATACCAACATATTACAGAGCATTCCTAGTACAAAAGCTTGCCACCAACCGTGGTGCAGCTTGTGTTGGGCGATATTAAGAGCATTGAGACCCCAATGACTGTCATTTAAGTTTTGCATCCCGGCTACAACAATTAATAACAGCATTAGCATTGCGCCAATAAAGTTACCGACATACACACGCCCCCAGCATTTAAGCAGTGACTGAGTTGAAACTTGTTTTTGTGCCCAAGCGACGCTGCTTAACACTGTACTGGTAAATAGCTCACCACCACAGATCACTACCAGCATTAACCCAAGACTAAACGCTAAGCCTCCAGCAAGTCTCATTAACCCCCAAGGCCCAGTACTGCCAGTTGTTACTGTGATATAAAACACAAATGCTAATGCGATAAATGCGCCGGCAAATACCGCCAACCCGAAAGACTGCCAATGAGCCTTTACCACTTTATCCGCGCCATAGCGCTCCGCTTGTTGATACATACTCGGTTTTAGCCCGCTCTCTTGCGATAAAGGACTTTCTAGTTGCTTGATCATCGGCATCTGTTTTGTTTGGTTACTTCCCGACATGCTCACCCCCTACTGCCACGTAACAGTAAGTCACTAGACCTACACTCATCCCATACTCCAGTTATTCAAAAACGAACTCTTGTTCTAAGCACAAATTACCCGAAGCAATGGAATAATAAAATCTGATAATAATGATAAGCTCAATCATTATTCCTGATACCACTTAAGGACCATTGGGAGATGTTAACTTTGTTATCAGATTAGAAGCCACCAACCTAACACTTTGAATAATATGACTATTAAAATAAACCAGCAGTAAGGGAGTTTATGTACAGCTAAATATTTGCGGGATTTTACTCGGTAAGTATGAGTGAGGAGAATCAAATTTAAGCACGTATTTGTAAAAGCATTAAAAGTATATAAAGAAGCTATTCGGTAGCCATTTCATCAATAAAACCTATGCCAACGTTAAGATGATAATGATTTTATACAACATGACAGCCGCCCCCAACGTGACACAGATCGCAACAGCTGCTTTATTTGCTGTGACGAATGCCCAGTTATCGTGATCTGAAACCACATTAAACATTGCAAGTTTACCAATGGTTATTTTATCACCTAAAATCTCAATTTTATTGATCTAGACACTAAGGCAAATTACATGCCTATTATTCGATTATTTAGTCATCACTGTATAAGTTGTTAAGTCGCTCTCAGTTTAATCAAACACCATATTCAATAACTTTGATACTTGATGTTGTACCAAGGTTACTATGTTAAGATCTTTGGGGTAAATTGGTCTTACCAATTTAGCGTAAGTAAGGGATTACCCATGTAACCTGCGTTTCAGCGCGACCTATGCTGAATATTTGCAGTTACAGAAGCGTTAACAAAGACTTGAAGTCGACTACACTTATACCTATCAGTATAAGAAAGTTGTTAATTCACAGGGAACAACTAAATAACTGTTATATATCCCGATGAATCACTTAAATTCTTTTCGGAGAATGAGAAATTATGCCTGAAACAGTAAAGAATGAAGCAGAAGACAGCTCAGATCAGAGCTATAAAGCACTTCACCGTCCCGCATCTGAATTCAATACTCGTGAAGAGTATTTAGATAATGAACTAAAAATAATGAAGCCTAGACGCTGGGGGCTTAATCTACCTGGCAGAGACTTTCGCTTTGAATGGGAAGACTTAGTTCCAGCTATCGCGGGCACTATCGGTATTACCGTGATGTATTCTGCTGTGATGGCAGCATGGGCATCGGGTCTATCTGAACGCTGGGAGCATGTAAACTTAGGTGCAGAGTTTGCAATCCAAGTTGTACGGGTTGAAATGCTTATACCCGCCCTACTCTTTTGTATTATCAGCTCAGGATTCATTAATCCTCGCGCTAACCTCGGTGGCAACCACGGGCCAATGATCCCTTTGATTGGTGCCATTGCCTTAGCAGGTGCTCATCCTCTGGCACTCGCCATTCTGCTTGGGGTATTCGGCCTCATTCTTAGTTACTTTAAAGGCGGCTCGCGACTGGTTAATTTAACCAGCAGTGGGGTTGCCGGCGGATTGTTAGTATTCCTCGGCTTCATGGGTGCCAAGAGTCAAATCACTTCGTTGTTTGATTGGGCAGGCGGACTTGAGGCCAAGCATGCACTAGATTACAGCTTAGGATATGTGGCTTTCTTCATCTTGTTGGCTAACGTTATCTTATATGCTTATCTTGCTAAAGTTGGTAAGCGTTGGTTAGCTATTCCACTGTGTTCCATTGCCGCAATCGTGCTCGCTTTTGCACTAGGTGCTGGGCTTGACCTTAAATTTGTGACGGAGCCTGGGATCCCTAACTTAAACCCTTTGTATTGGTGGGGTTCGACTGAGTATGGCTGGCAGTTAGGCTTACCAAACCTTGAACACTTTATCGCTTCTTTACCTTTCGCAATTTTAGCTGTTGCCATGTGGTCACCTGATTTCCTAGGGCACCGCATCTTCCAAGAGCTTAACTATCCAAAAGGTTCAGAAAAGGTATTGATGGATGTTGACGATACTATGACAACCTGTTCAGTTCGCCAGATTGTCGGTACAGCTGTTGGTGGTGGTAACATTACCTCTTCTTGGGGCACATACATGATCCCAGCAGCCATCGCCAAACGCCCAATCCCTGCAGGTGCTATTTTACTCGGAATAATGTGTATCTTAGTGGCTGTGATTGGTTACCCAATGGACGTTACCGTATGGCGACCAGTTATGTCGATTGCGCTCTTAGTTGGGGTATTTTTACCACTGCTTGAAGCCGGCATGCAGATGGTAAAAGACACTAAAAATAGCCAATCAGCTGGCATATGTATCTTTGCCGCATTCGTAGCAAACCCTGTTTTAGCATGGGCGTTAACCATGTTTCTAGACAATAACGGCCTTATTGGCGATAAAGAAAGAGCCAAATCATTATCGTTTACTGACCGTATGGTCATCCCAGGGCTAGCATTTGTTATTTGTCTTGCTGCTATGTTAGCGGTAGGCATGATAACCGGTATACCAGCTCTACTTTAACTGAATTGGCGAAGAGCGCCCTGCACTCTCTTCGCCTTTTTCTCATCTATAATTCTTATCAATCTGTTTGATACTCACTATGACTTAATATATTAGGCTAACCGCAAAGCTATCAGGCCCAAGCTTTGTCACTCGCAATGAATTAAGAGAGAGAATAATCAGCAATAAATTGCCTTGCGAAAAATAGACCAACAAGGCAGTCACCTGACATCAAGCGTAGATGCAAACATTAAATTGTTTAATAAATGCTATCTTGTTAACAGTTTCAACAAATACGCGGCAATTGGCTACGGATTAAAGTGCAGGCTCAGTAAGCCTATGGTAATATACTTACGGTAAAATGGTCTTACCAATTTAAATTATCCACTCTCTTATAATAAATTTTGATTCGATTGTGGATATCAACAAACAAATTCCTGCGAAGTGAAATCACTTCGAAAACGTTTCAACAGAAGGCTAAGGCTTTTGAAACGTTTAAGCATTAGCTATTGGTCGTTAGGGTTAAACGATAAACCTAGTTAACGCCAATAACCTTTATCTCAAACAGAAGGTATTAGTACGATGACCGAAAAAACTGAACAGTTTGCAAACGCGTGGGAAGGTTTCACGCCAGGCGATTGGAAAACTGAAGTCAATGTGCGTGACTTTATTCAAGCTAACTACACTCCTTATGAAGGCGATGAGTCTTTCTTAGCAGATGCAACCGAAGCGACTACAGAGCTTTGGGATAAAGTAATGGTAGGCGTTAAGCAAGAAAACCGTACCCACGCCCCTGTCGATTTTGATACTGATAAAGTGTCAACAATCACTTCTCATGAAGCGGGTTACATCACTAAAGAGCTAGAAACAATCGTTGGTCTGCAAACTGAAGCACCGCTTAAACGTGCAATGCTGCCTAATGGTGGTATCCGCATGGTTGAAGGTTCTTGCGCCGCATATGGTCGTGAACTTGATCCAAACATTAAGTATGTTTATTCAGAGTTACGTAAAACACATAACCAAGGTGTATTCGATATCTATACCCCTGAAATTATGCGTTGTCGTAAGTCAGGTGTGTTGACTGGTTTGCCTGACGCATATGGCCGTGGTCGTATCATCGGTGATTACCGTCGTATCGCGCTATATGGTATTGACTACCTAATGCAAGATAAGTTTGCTCAATTCGGTTCACTTCAAGCTGACTTCGAAACAGGCGAAAACCTATCTTATACGATGCAGCTTCGTGAAGAGATCGCAGAGCAACATAAAGCTCTCGGCCAAATGAAGCAGATGGCAGCAAGTTACGGTTTCGATATCTCTAAACCTGCTACCAATGCCAAAGAAGCGATTCAGTGGACTTACTTTGGTTACCTTGCTGCAGTTAAGAGTCAAAATGGCGCAGCAATGTCATTAGGCCGTACTTCAAGCTTCCTTGATATCTTTATCGAGCGTGATATCGCTGCTGGCGTATTAACTGAGCAAGAAGCACAAGAGATGGTTGACCATTTCGTAATGAAGTTGCGTATGGTTCGTTTCCTACGTACACCTGAATACGACGAGCTATTCTCTGGCGACCCAATCTGGGCAACGGAATCAATTGCTGGTATGGGTCTAGATGGCCGTACTTTAGTCACTAAGTCTAGCTTCCGTTTCTTGCACACTTTGTACAACATGGGCCCAAGCCCAGAGCCAAACATCACTGTACTTTGGTCTGAGCAGTTACCGCTTAACTTTAAGAAGTACTCAGCTAAAGTGTCTATCGATACTAGCTCTATCCAGTACGAAAACGATGACTTAATGCGTCCAGATTTTGAATCTGACGATTATGCTATCGCATGTTGTGTAAGCCCAATGGTTGTTGGTAAGCATATGCAGTTCTTCGGAGCTCGTGCCAACCTTGCTAAAACAATGCTTTATGCCATCAACGGTGGTGTTGATGAGAAACTTAAGACTCAAATTGGTCCTAAGTTTGCACCAATCACAGATGAAGTTTTAGATTTCGATGACGTTATGGGTCGCTTAGACACCATGATGGACTGGTTAGCAACGCAATATGTATCAGCATTGAACGCTATCCACTTTATGCACGACAAGTACTCGTACGAAGCAGCGCTAATGGCACTTCACGACAGAGATGTTCGTCGTACTATGGCTTGTGGTATCGCTGGTCTATCAATTGCAGCAGATTCACTTTCTGCAATTAAATACGGCACAGTTAGGCCAATTCGTGACGAAAATGGCATTGCTGTTGATTTCGATATCAGCGGTGACTACCCTAAATTCGGTAACAACGATGCACGCGTTGATGAGTTAGCTACTGAGCTTGTAGAGCGCTTTATGGCGAAGATCCGCAGCATGAAGATGTACCGTGATGCGATTCCTACACAGTCTATCTTAACCATTACCTCTAACGTGGTTTACGGTAAGAAAACGGGTAACACACCAGATGGTCGCCAAGCAGGCGCACCTTTCGCGCCGGGTGCAAACCCAATGCATGGTCGTGATGAAAAAGGAGCCATTGCTTCTTTAACATCAGTTGCTAAACTACCTTTTGCTCATGCGCAAGATGGTATCTCTTACACATTCTCTATCGTTCCTAATGCGTTAGGTAAAGATGAAGATGGCCGTAAAGCTAACCTTGCAGCGTTAATGGATGGTTACTTTGCTCATAACGACAGCCGTGAAGGTGGCCAACACCTAAACGTAAACGTAATGAACCGTGAAATGCTTGAAGATGCTGTGGCTAATCCAGATAAGTACCCACAGCTAACCATTCGTGTTTCAGGTTATGCGGTACGCTTCAACTCACTAACACCAGAGCAGCAGCAAGACGTTATCACTCGTACCTTTACTAAAGGTCTATAACGTCGGTTTAATGTGTTGATTCGGCTAGCGTAGCAAAGTGCTGCACTAGCCTCACAAGGAGTAATAATGGCAGTAACAGGTCGGATTCATTCATTAGAGTCCTTTGGCACCGTAGACGGTCCAGGCATAAGGTTTATCACCTTCATGCAAGGTTGCTTGATGCGATGTCAGTACTGTCATAATCGCGATACTTGGGATCTACACGGTGGTAGAGAAATTAAAGTCGATGAGCTAATGAGCCAAATCATTAGCTATCGACCTTTTCTAGAAGCTAGCGGTGGCGGTGTTACAGCCAGCGGCGGTGAAGCGGTATTACAACCAGAGTTTGTCGAAGAGCTTTTTAAAGCTTGTAAAAAAGAAGGTATTCATACTTGCTTAGACACCAATGGTTTTGTCCGCAAATATACCGCAATTATTGATGAGTTACTTGATAGCACCGATTTGGTATTGCTTGACATTAAACAGATAAACGATGAAAAACATATCGATTTAACCAAAGTCAGCAACCAACGTACATTACAATTTGCCGAACATTTACATAAACGAAACCAAAAGACTTGGATTAGATATGTCGTTGTCGGTGGGTTTACCGATGATATTCCATCGGCACAAGCATTGGCCGAATTTATTAAACCGATGACCAATGTTGAGAAAGTAGAGTTACTACCCTATCACGAGTTAGGTAAACATAAGTGGGAAGCGATGGGTGAAGAGTATGAACTCAACCAAATCTCTCCTCCAAGTACCGAAACGATGGAGAAGATAAAGCAAGTCTTTATCGATATGGGTATTAATGCGATCTATTAAATGTTCGCCGAGCTAAAGCTCTTCCCAATAACTTGCATCTAAACGTTCGAATGCCGCTTTCAAAATAAGCGCCATATCGTAATAGCAAGCTTTAGCGCCTAAAGGCCGACAATTTACACCCATTTGAGACAGCTTAGTTGATAACTGATTACCCCAGTCCAACAAAGTTAATGGTAAAGGATGAGCGGATCGCCAACCTAACCATAGCAAACCTTGAATAGGTAAGCTGATAAAGAATAATGCAATAGTGATTGCTTGTGGTAAGTAATCCCAGCCATGCAGATATAACTGACTGGCACCAGCCAATACCGCAAGCAGCGGCATTAAAGGCAAAGCAATTTGAGTCGCGCGCATAACGCGGTACTCAGGAAAATAAAAACTCAGTTGTCTAACCATAGGCCAAGTCTTCATATAACGACGGCCTTCACCTAAGGTTTTGAGAACTTGAATGCTCAAGAATGGCACCTATTAAAAAACGATAACAAGCCTAACTCTAGCACAAACACTCGGCTTGCCCCAAGGCTCTATGCCCGGTAAGCAACAGATTTTCGCTCTTTTACAGGGCACATTTTACGACTTTGGCCTATAGTTGCCATAGAAGTTATTGTTATAACAATCGGTATAAAGATTTGATCGCTCAGCGAGAGTTTAGCGACTTTGAGGCAAGGTCATTAAATGCTCCTGCATTAATGACATTCACCACATCCATGTGGTTTGCAATGAATGAAGAGCATAGTTATTCTACGCTCAAGTTCATTAACGCAGCATCAGAGTCGCCAAAAACACTCTGAGTAGATCCACTACTTATACCGATTGGTATTGTTCAGTGAATCAAACGATTTCATTACTTATTGCGAAAGGTTTAAACATGTCAAACAAACTGGTATTGGTGCTTAACTGCGGTAGTTCATCTCTTAAGTTTGCGATTATTGATGCGCTAACTGGTGATGACCAAATTTCAGGTCTAGCCGAATGTTTTGGTCTTGAAGACTCACGAATTAAGTGGAAAGTTAACGGCGCTAAGCACGATGCCAGCTTAGGCGCATTTACTGCTCACAGAGAAGCTGTTGAATATATCGTAAACAACATCTTAGGTGCGCACCCTCAAATTGCCGAGCAGATCCAAGCCATTGGCCACCGCGTAGTACACGGCGGAGAGAAGTTTACTCATTCAGTGATCATTGATGAATCTGTGGTTCAAGGCATAGAAGATTGTGCCACATTGGCACCACTGCATAACCCGGCTCACTTAATCGGTATTCGTGCTGCACAAGCATCATTCCCTGACTTACCACAAGTTGCTGTATTTGATACTGCTTTCCACCAGACGATGCCTGAAAAAGCCTTTATATACGCCCTACCGTACAAACTTTACCGAGAAAATGCGATTCGTCGTTATGGCATGCACGGTACTAGTCACCTATTCATTAGCCGTGAAACAGCTGCTGCTTTAGGAAAAGATGAAGCTGATACCAATGTTATCTGTGCTCACCTAGGAAATGGCGCTTCAGTTACCGCGATTAAAGGCGGAAAGAGTGTTGATACTTCAATGGGTTTAACTCCACTTGAAGGTCTAGTCATGGGCACTCGCTGTGGCGATATGGACCCATCAATTATTTACCATCTTGTTAACCGCCTTGGTTACACCTTAGATGAAGTCAACAACCTACTTAATAAGCAAAGTGGCCTATTGGGTATTTCTGAACTTACCAATGATTGCCGCGGTATTGAAGAAGGATACGAGAAAGGTCACAAAGGTGCCACGCTTGCACTTGAGATCTTCTGTTACCGTTTAGCTAAATATATCGCTTCATATACAGTACCTTTAGAGCGTCTTGACGCCGTTGTATTTACCGGTGGTATTGGTGAAAATTCTGATGTTATCCGTGAAAAAGTGCTTAACTCATTAGCAATCTTTAACTTCAAAGTCGACAAAGAACGTAATACTGCTGCACGCTTTGGTAAGCAAGGTAAAATTACTAAAGATGAAGGTCCAGTAGCAATGGTTATCCCGACTAATGAAGAGTGGGTTATTGCCCAAGATGCTGTCGCACTAATTAAATAGTCAAATCAATCTATTTTGAGCTGCTAGTTAGATACGCCAGCAGCTCAAAAACACATTTTAAAAGCCATACTTTTGTGGCGTTCTCGCGTTTTTAAGAGGTATTTATGTCTCGCAACATTATGCTCATCCCTGTAGGGACTGGTGTAGGGTTAACATCAATTAGTTTAGGTATGGTTCGTGCGCTAGAGCGTCACGGTGTTAAGGTTCGTTTTTTCAAACCAATCGCCCAGCAGCGTCCAAACGATCGTGGACCTGAGCGTTCAACCACTATTTTAAGCAAATCACCGACTGTTAATCCACTCGAACCATTTGAGATGGACCACGCAGAAAACCTAATCCGTGCAGACAAGACAGATGTATTGATGGAGCAGATTATTGCCCGTGCAACTGAATTTGCAGATGATACAGAAACACTGATTGTTGAAGGTTTGGTCCAAACGCGTAATCACCCGTTCTCAAGTGATGTAAACCATGCGATTGCTAAAGCCTTAGATGCAGACGTGATTTTTGTCGCCACACCAGGTAATGAAAGTGCAACAGCCTTAATGAACCGCTTAGAGATCTCGCATAACTCATGGGGCGGAAATAAAAACAAAC
This sequence comes from Shewanella sp. 10N.286.45.A1, assembly GCF_041470405.1. Taxonomy (NCBI): domain Bacteria; kingdom Pseudomonadati; phylum Pseudomonadota; class Gammaproteobacteria; order Alteromonadales; family Shewanellaceae; genus Shewanella; species Shewanella sp. 10N.286.45.A1. The sequence continues at coordinate 1,854 of NZ_JBFRMK010000127.1, read as the reverse complement.
GTCTTATTGGCGCGATTATCAATAAAATTGGTGCCCCAGTTGATGACGAAGGCCGCGCTCGCCCTGACCTATCAGAAGTATTTGATCACGACAGTGTTCAACGCACTGATGCAGCAAACATGTTCCAACTGCCAGGTAAGAGCAAACTGCGTATTTTAGGCAGCGTGCCTTATAACCTAGATCTAGTGGCACCTCGTGCTTCAGATCTTGCTAAGCACCTCAGCGCTAAAATTATCAACGCAGGCGAAATGAACACCCGCCGCATGCGTAAAGTCACGTTCTGCGCCCGTAGTATTCCAAATATGGTTACTCATATTAAGACAGATTCACTACTGGTGACCTCTGGCGACCGCAGTGACGTAATCGTATCAGCTTGTCTTGCTTCAATGAACGGTATCAAAGTTGGCGCACTCTTGCTAACAGGTGGTTACGAGCCAGAGCCTCAAATTATGGAACTGTGTGAGCAAGCTTTTGAAACAGGCTTGCCTGTGTTCTTAATCGATACTAATACATGGCAAACCTCGCTTAACATCCAACGCTTCGACCATGAAGTGCCTGTAGACGATGCCGTGCGTATTGAACAGGTTCAAGAGTTTGTCGCCGGACACATTGATCAAAGCTGGGTTGAGAGCATTACTAAAAACTCACCACGTGAGCATCGCTTGTCGCCACCAGCATTCCGTTACAAGCTAACAGAACTTGCCCGCGCCGCTCGTAAAACAGTTGTTTTACCTGAAGGTGATGAACCAAGAACAATTGAGGCTGCCAGCATCTGTGCTGAACGTGGTATTGCTCGCTGTGTTTTACTGGGTAACCGTGAAGAGATAGAACGTATTGCGACTTTGCAAGGCGTAACATTAGGTGAAGGTGTAGAGATCATCGAGCCAGAATCTGCTCGTAGTCGTTATGTCGAGCCGATGGTTGAACTTCGTCGTAATAAAGGCTTAACCGAAGTCGTTGCTAAAGAGCAATTAGAAGACAACATGGTTCTGGGGACTATGATGCTTGCTCAAGGCGAAGTCGACGGTATCGTATCTGGCGCGGTTAATACCACGGCCAATACTATTCGACCGCCACTGCAGTTAATTAAAACTGCGCCGGGCTCAAGCTTAGTTTCCTCTATCTTTTTCATGTTGATGCCAGATCAAGTCTTAGTCTATGGTGATTGTGCCATTAATCCAGACCCAAATGCAGAGCAGTTAGCTGATATTGCTATTCAGTCAGCAGAATCGGCAATCGCATTTGGCATCGATCCGCGCGTAGCAATGATCAGTTACTCTACGGGTAGTTCAGGAACAGGTTCTGACGTAGATAAAGTACGTGAAGCGACTCGCATTGCTAAAGAGAAGCGACCAGATCTAGTGATTGATGGTCCTTTACAATACGACGCAGCGGTTATGCCGAACGTTGCTCGCTCTAAAGCGCCTGATAGCCCTGTTGCAGGTCAAGCAACCGTATTTGTATTCCCAGACCTAAATACCGGTAATACTACATACAAAGCGGTTCAGAGAAGCGCTGACCTAATCTCTATTGGTCCAATGCTGCAAGGTATGCGCAAACCAGTCAACGATTTATCACGCGGCGCGCTTGTCGATGATATTGTTTACACTATTGCGCTTACTGCAATCCAAGCTTCGCAAAACGAAAGCTAAATACGTTACAACTAAAAAAGCCTGCTTATGTAGTAATGCCGATCATTTAGCATGAAAATGATCGGTTGACTGCTCTACTCAGTCGTTCAGAATCCGAGTTCTGTTTCAGAATTCGGATTTTTTATGCTCGTCTCACAAGCCCTAGATATCATCAATCAGGTAAAACCTAACCAAGTAGAAACCCTAGCTGATTTGTTACCAC
>NZ_JBFRMK010000126.1:25746-35165 GCF_041470405.1 Shewanella sp. 10N.286.45.A1 | reverse complement strand
GTTTACCGGACGCTTACGTATTACTGCTAGCACCTATGCCCATCTTGATATTGAACAGGTTAGGGCAGAGCTGGGCATCACCACGGCTCAGTTACTTGGGACTGATGTTCAAGAGTCGAAAGTGGATAGGTTGGTGAAGCAGATAGAACAGCTCTCTGATGTGGAGAGGAGAGAGCTGTTTAGGCAATTTCCAGCTTACTAGTTAGCATGAATTGTGATTTCCTGCTATATCAGCAGATGTTGACAGTGTTAGTTGAGTAGTTATGTCATTTTTGATGAACCAATAGATAGTCGCTTTTTGTTGAAGTAACAGTCAACTAGAAATAACGCTAATTATTGTATTTTTAAAGTAGCGAATAATAGGTTGTAAAATTGTTTTAACTATAAATTATAACTATCACATATACTTTCTCCTAACTTTCCAAATAGCTGTCGCTGGGCTGAATGAAATGGTCTTAAGCAATCATTGGTAGGTAATAATTCTGTTAATGCAAAATCATTGATTGCTGATTTATCCATGTCAAAAAGTATATTGTCTAATTGAGTCAGCCAACTTTTTCGTAAGTTAACAAGAATTGGTGCGTTAAGGTTTAGTATGTAAATGGTCAGCCTAGCTTTCGCTTTTTCTCGTCTTGTCGGTAAACTATAGCTTGGAACTATTCTGCCTGAAGTTTCATAATGAAAGTAACTACGACTATTGGTTGATAAAGGTGAGATGAAAGAGTTTTCACTGTATCGTCTAAGTTTAAAGTGCCCACCAAAAACATCCTCTTTAATTAGTTTTCGAGCTTTTATATCATCAATTGCTGACATGATAAGATTGGTATGGTCGAATGTGCGTTGTGGATTTTTGCTTTTAGGTTCTACATGTTCTAAGTGAGAGCCTAGAGTTCGGCTGATCTCAATGCTATTTTCATCTAAAATGGGGTAAATATTATCAATGCTAATTTCACTGTAACCACAAAGTCCGTATTGCTCTGTATAGCAGATTCTAGATGTTTGGCTTTTTTGTCTAAATCTGTTCCAACTTGAATTAGCTTTAGTAGCTGAATTTGGCGGTTTTCTATTTCGGTTTTCTAAGAATCGATTAGGAGCTGTTTTTGTAATTTTTCTCATCCTAGCTTTTCTCTTCTGCTTTTTACTATGCTTAGACGAATTAGTTCTTCATGGGATGAACCTAAGGCACTTTCTAACTCTTCCCTTAGTATGTTGGATTCTTCTGAATTAAAATCACCTTGCTCAATGATGTTTTTGTATTTTCTTAAGCTTTTCTTCTCAGGGAAATTTGTGTTTAAATCAGCGTGCATTATTGTTTGAAGGACTTCTGTAGGAGAGCGAGTATAGCTTTGAGCTAGAGGGCTTACTACTACATCATCTCCTTCAATGTTTTTTCCTAGCACTCTTATTTTTGTACTTTTTATTCCTGAAAGTACGATTGGGCTATGGGTAGTAAGAATTAATTGAATATTAGGAAATGTTTCTCTTAATTTTACGATGATATTTTTTTGCCAATCAGGATGCAAGTGCAACTCTATTTCATCAATCAATACAATTCCCTGCCCATGTAAGCTATTGGTTAGCGTAGGATTTAACTGAACCAACCTTCGAGCTATATCAGCTACAAGAGAAAAATAAACTTGCTGTCCCTTTGATGCTTGGAAAATATTAATGTCAACTCCCTCATTTATGATCCGAACTTCAACTCTTCCTGATGAGCGGTCAACAAAAATATCTGAAATGCTTGGTATTGCAGAGGTTATTGCAAATTTAACCTTTTCTATCGTAGCATTTTTTTGTGCAGACTTTGATGATAAAACTTTATTTTTTATTAATGAAACTTCTTTCTCTTTTTCAGATAACATTTTATAAAGAGGGTGTGATTCAGTATTCGCGACTACTTTTAATGCGGATAACTCTGCTTCTACTTTTTCTAGGTCTTTAATTTCACTAGATTTAGATTGATTATCTATAAATATAAACCATCTCAGAAAGTCTTCTATATTCCCAGTGCCATCAATGACGGACTTATCAATAACGTCAAACCTTGATTCAGAATAGTTATCAGAGACTTTTTCTAAGTCAAAGGTCATATTTGATTTGATATGTGAACGATCTACGGAGTAAAATGCAAATAACGGAATATTTATCTCTTCGTTAGAGTACTCTCGTGAGCGACTATTTACTATTCTATATAGGTTAGATAGATTTTTGTAATTTTCTAGGTTGCTACTTTTGGCTGTTTCCATTCCCTTTGCTGATCTAACTAAAGAGCCTTTGTATAGGGTTTTTTTCCCTAGGCTAAAAATAGCATTAACCTCGGCGTTCTCATGTTTTCCGATTGTAATATCATGCCAATCCAGTGTTTTCCCATTTCTTCCTTGTGTTATAATTCTTGCATTTATCCATGAGAACGTTTTGGAAATGCTATCTAGGATTGATGTTTTTCCTGAGCCATTATTCCCAATGAAAATTGTAATATCATTTTCAAGTTTTATATTTAACTCTTCAAATTTCCTAAAGAAATATAGATTTACTTCATCCAGAGTTATTTTGTTAGCAGGAAGCTCTTTATTGTTTTCTTTAAAAAATCCGAGTTCCTTTTTACAGGATTCAAAGTGTTGCTGTGATTTATGTAAATCTATATCAATATCACTTCCTTTTTCCATACTTTCAAATAGCTGAAAAGAGGCGGAAATATTTCCTTTTCTTGCGTTATTTTCTAATAACCGGATAGCCTTATTGCGTTGTTTCATTATGGCCTCTTGTAATTCTGTCTATAGTATCTTTAGAGTACTTTTTGCTCAAAGACTCGATAAACTTAGGTTCTATATGACCTGAAAAAGAAAGCAACCCTCTAAGGTGGTTCAAGTCTACTTCATCTAAATTATCTATTTTAAATTGGTGAACCAAGTGTTTTATATAACGCTTCCTTTCTCTCCCTATGGATAGATTTCCTTCAGGAGTAATAGTTATTCCTGTAACGTGCTTGTTATGTGCTTTTGAGGAGAAAATGGTTTTTTGGTTATTGATACTTATTTTGGTTCCATAATGTTTATTTAACGTTGCTGCAATAACTTTAGGTATGTCGAATAAAGAATTTTTTTCGTTTGTTGAAAAAGTTAAATCGTCGGCATATCGAGTAAAGCTTATATTATTGTTTTTGCATAGTTGAGTGATTTCTTTGTCGAAATAAAATAAGCAAAAATTAGAGATTGCAGGTGAGCTCGGGGCTCCAACACTAAGAACTAATTCTGTTTTGTTAAACTTTTCTTTCGCCCAGAAAAGTATGTTATTTACTATTTTTTTATCAAAAAAGTCTGGTTCTTCCCTGTGTTGTTGCTTCCAAGTGTTCCAAAAAACACTTGGTGTTATAGAGTTGAAGAAATTCTCAAAATCCATTTTTAGCAGATATTTATTGTTTTTATGAACTGAAGCATTTTCCTTAATGCTCGTACCTTTTTTGTATGCCATTGCATTGTTATGAACTGGCAGTTGAAAAAGTTCTACGAGGGCTGACTGTACTACTTTAAGCTCTTTTGCAGGATGTGCTATGGTTCTTCGTCCCTGAGTTCTTTTTGGGATCGTATAAATTTTGTATTTCATAGGAGCATCCACAGCAACTCTAAGAACGTCTTGTTCGCTAGCTTTTAATTTGCAGGATAGTTTCTTTAAGATGCTCATTATTTTCCTTTAGATAAAAAAGAGCCCTAAGAATTTTCTTAGGGCTCTAACTCTTTACTTGAAGGTTGCGGTGTATACGCATCCCACACGAGGAACGAGTTTGGGATGCGTATACAGCGCATGTAAACCCGTTCAATAAGTTAGAGTCTGGCTAATCACCCGACTGAGATCTAAATCTCACGCTAAAGAGTGATGTTATTTTACTAGAAATCTTTCTAGTACACAATCTTATGGACGTGGTTACGACTTATAGACATCAGTGCTTTTTAGCCAGTAGTTTAGCTTTCAAGAATATGTTCATTGTGATTTCTAGTCTCGGTATGCTTGGACTCGTTTCGTACAGTTATTGACAGAACTCCAAGTTAACAGCGTTAGGCAAAAGCTTGAGGAGCGGGAGACTGAGATAACGTCCACTGGTGAACTCGGGTAATGATCTCCACTCCTAGGCAGACAATGCCTTTGAGCTGTGTCATAAGCTCATCTCCATAACGGTTTGTCTTGTACTCTCTACATGCGCTTTCTAGCTTCGAATTATTACCGCTTTCTCTCTTTATACATGTGCTTTCAGGCTGGCTACTTGTCTTTATTGCGGGATTAATTTCGGCAATGCCTATAACTGACGTGGGTTTGCTGGTGTTATCTGTTTTCGTAACTTCTGGATTATGGCCGCAATTCCCCGAAACTGCTTTAGGAACCGATTCAAGAAATACGGCATTATTTTCGGCATTGGTTGCGGAAACGGCTAAGTCTGCGTGCTGGATACTTTCGGGAATACTATGTTGAGCAACCCTAGATTCGTTCTGGGGATTGCTGGAATTTTTATGATAGGTTTGCTGCTTGATTTGTTGAACGTTGCTGTTTACCGTGTGTACGTTCTTATCATTCTTTTTTTGAACATAAAGCGGCCTGATTAATTGCTCAGTGCGTTTACAGAAAACGCCGCCCATAAGGTCGGTATATTTGTTCCAGTTGGACTCATCTGCGGCTTGCCTGATCTCTTCGACCCACTGCATTGATTCATCTTTGCTTGGCGTTAATCGTCTAAGCTCTCGCCATTGAGTAACTCCAACGCCGCCAATTTGCTGAAACTGACGTATACCCCAGCAAGAAGCCCACACTTTGATGCGAACTGCTGAGGTTACGGCTTCTTTTCCGTAGGAGTCGTGATCTATGCCTTCACCGTCAATGTTCTTTGAAACGTACTTAACCACATAGCCCGTTGCCGAGCCTTTTTCGGCGTCGATATATTCAATTTTAAGACGGGATTTTTTAGCGCCGTGCTCGTCTCCGTCTTCCTCTAGGCAATATTGCTCAAAGGTGTCGACTAAGGTTTGTTGCTGCTCATTTGGGATGAACAGCAATAGATGCCAATGGGGCGTGCCGTCATGGTGTGGTTCGGCAATGCGGAAACCAAACGGGGTGATCTTGTCTCGCTTTAGTGATGCTCGAATACGCTGAAAAGTGCGATTGAGATAGTCTTGTGCATCAAGCGGTGTTGCGCCGTTCCAGTTGGGATTAGCATTGCCTGATTTTGAATAACTTCTGTGATACTTAGATGGCGTAGTCATAGTAAGAAAGAGGGCTGAATAGCCCTTATCTTTGGCGTAGTCTTCAAAACCACGTATACGAACCATAAGTTCGGCTTTACGTATGGCTGGATTCGAAACATTGAGCTTCGAGAGTTCAGCAAGGCTCATGCTGAACTCATCTTCATTGGTGGCAATAGTGCGCTCTAATAGATCCTGATTGCTTTGCCATTGCTTCTTAAAGGCCTCTACCGTCACGTTGCTAGCATAAATGCCTTTGTGCTTGTTCACTTGATTCAACAAGCGAGAAATTGTCTCTATCTGTCTGTTATGTAGTTTGCGTAGTTTTGGTTTCCACCAAGACTCATCATTTGCCCGTAAAAGCACGCCGCGCACTTTAGCGTGTTCAATCTCGGTTAAGGTATCACTTTCAAGATTGTTGAGTATCGTTGTTGTGAGCTTTGGCGGCGGAATTTGATAACACTGCATATAATGCACAATCGCGCGGTAAGTTCTTTTTAGACCTTGTGTGCGCTCGTTGGCTGAAATCTTAACGCAGCTATGAGCATGGCGCCTGGCATTGGCTTTATGATCCTTGTCTTCAACATTGACGCTATAAAAACGGCTATCTTTGCCAAGGATCTTCGCTATTGATTTTGTAAGCGATAACACCGACAAGTTTGCCTCTCGTCTTGTCGGCCATTTTTTGTATTGTTGGAGTATCGCTTTTTTGTGAGGGGAGGGAAGCCCATAAAGCCTCCCTTTTAACCACTCTTTGTCATGCTCATGTATTTCAGGCATCGACATGACCTCCATTATTGGCAAGCCATGTTTGTCCCTTTTGATTAAGTGTTACCCGTTGCCAATGTATCCCCATTACATAATGGGATTGTTCGGCAATAAAGCCCTGCATTTTTAATCTAAATAGCGAGCGTTTTTGAAAGTGCCCGTTACCGCTTTCGTTATAGCTTTCGTAGCCCGTCATTTTTCCAAGATCGGCACAGACCTCAATACAAACGTCGATACTGTGGCCTTGGGCTAACCAGTTTATTAACTCAACTTGTTCTTTAGTGAAGGCGGCCATTATTTGCCTCCTTCTCTTTTAGTCGAAGCTTGCGTTATATTAACGGGTTGAGTCTTGTTCACGGTACTAGCTTCGCTAACGAGTTCAGTACCCGTTAACGGGGGCATTGGTTCTAATGGCGCCTTGGTGCTTATTAGCGAAGGTCTATTAGCGATTTCAAGCATACGGTTAGTCGCATCTAATGAGCCACTCATAAAAGCAAGCTGCATGATGATGAGCATTGGTAAGACTTTATAAGTTAATAGCTTAAAGAGTGTGTTCATAAACCCTCCCTTCGATAAAGCTTTTAACATCGCTTTGGCGATACATCACACGGCGACCGACTTTGATAAAGTTAAGTGGGTAGCGGCCAGTACAGCGCCACACAGATAGGGTTCCTATCGTGACTCCTAAGAAGTCTGAAACCTGAGAGGGGGTAAGCAGTGTATTCATGTTAACTCCGATTCGTTTGTGTTCGTCGGAGTGAACAATATGATCAAATGGAAAAAGTATATGTACGGTTAAGTTGGTTAAAAGTACAGTCAGCCTCCTTGACTGTATTTTTTTGATTAACTTGTCTTTGAATATCGTTTTGTTGCCCTAAACCAATCTGTAACAGTTCTAAGGCCGTTTAGGTCACTGTTGAATGTGAAGTTATTAGAGGCCGCTATTATTTTGATTTGAGGGAATAGTTCACTTGCTGCGACTGAATAGTTCTTGTAATCGCCAGTTAAGAAAAGCGCAGTAGCTTGTTCTTTTGTTTTGCTTGCGGGTAACTGTCTTTTAACTCCACCTTTCTTTGCTGCACTTTTCTGGCTTTCTAAGTGTCCCTTGTGTTTTGTTATTTCAGTTTGCAGTGATTGGTAGTTTTCGTTCTTGTCGATGAACTGTTGCTGAGTGAACAACTTCAATAAATATCGTGCGTTCTTGGTCATTCCCGCTATTTGGCATGTCATGGCGGCGTGAAGTAACTCTTCAGCATCTTGCGACATTGTTCCTTCAAAGGTTGATAGCTCAGAGAATCCTGCTTTGCTGAAGGCTTCGAAGATGGAAGGAGCGTTGGCAAACTCATGGATCTCATTAATATCATCGCTGGGGGCTGTATTTGAAAATTTTTCAAACATCAGAGTAAACACATTCACAAACAGCGATTGTTCGCTTTCTAGAGTTTGTTGGCTGTTATCTACCTTGGCTAGTGTTTTGGCTACGGTATTTTCGGTTACATCATCTGGAAGGTTTTCGCTCAAAACTGATGGTGTAGAAGACAGTGAATGGAGAGTGTTATAGCTTTGAGTTAAAACTTGATTGTCGGCAGAGTTAGAATCTTTAGGATCAAGAACTGCGAGAAGTTGTTTTTTCTGATCAGCTGGCATATCACTAAACAGTTGTTCAAGAATATCGTTAGCTTCTTTATTGTGGTTATTACTTGAAGAGGTGTCATCCATCACGATCAACTTCCATATTCCTGTTTGACACAAAACTATTAGAAATGAAGTGGAAAGTCTACAACTGAGATTAACGCAGTAAAATGGAGGTTATTCTAAAAGATTATAAAAAACGGTAAAAAATAAGTTTCTAAAAAACCGTGTTTCTATGGCGGCACATAGGCGGCACAGAAATCGGTCAAATTTTTAAGTAGCTGATAAGTTTAGCTAAAAAGGCTTATCTGGTCTCCCCACAGGGACTCGAACCCCGATCGATCGCTTAGGAGGCGACTGCTCTATCCTGTTGAGCTATAGGGAGACGCCAGTGATTATACTTGTTTTACTCTAGATAGAAAGAGTGTATGAAAACTCTTTGACTTTATCTGCTTGGTTTTTAATCGGTTAGAGTTTTATCACTAGATCATTGAGCTGAATATTCAGTGATGCGCTCACACCTTTAAGCACTGCTGTTGCACTTTCTTCGGTCACTTGGTCGATGGTGATGGTCGCTTTACTCTTGCCGGCTACCGCGCGCATGTTTTCCAGTCTGTCGGGCATATTCTGTTGCAGTACCAATTGCATGGTGTCGCCGACACGAATGCCATTACGACGTCCAAGGTTGAGGATCACTCGGTCAGCTTGTCTGGCAATGACTTGTCCTAATAGCGGGCGGCAATTTAGGGTACTGTCGATATCTTGGCTAGCTTCGAGTAACACATCTTTTATCATTTCGCCGTATTCAGAACGCCAAAATTGGTCACTATTAGAGTTGACCGTTTGCTGTAATGAGAATTCCCACTCAGCCGTTTGGCTATACTGTTTACTCCAAACTTTCTCACCACTAATGGCATGGAATAGCGATAACCTAAACTGGAACACGCGCATTGGATCATTTTCCCATAAACCGAAGGTGCGGGTAGATTGCTCTGGTGAGATATCGATAATTTCTGGTAGCAATATATATTGGCTATCGGTTATCTCCCCTAACCAACTCGGCAATCTATAGCCGCGAACATCGACAAGAGCTTGATCGACATCTAAACGTTCGTTGGCGTGAAGGTGAGTAAAGCTGCTGCTGGAGTGGTTTTCAATAGTCTGTGCCAATTGCTCTGACAAGTTTTGTTCGAATAAGCCTAAGTTGCCATATCTCAATTGTGCTCGGTCTTTAATTAATGCTTGCGGTACCAAAATAGAGGCTTTTAGTTTACTGTTTTCACAGGCTTGTTCGAATGGCTCAATCATATCTATACGAACATTAACCGTAATGTAGCCGTCCTCTACTTGCTCACTCACCATCTCTACTTGCTGGCTGTGGGCATTATGGCTAAGGGTAAAGCTATCGTTGACCAATTGGCCATTTCTCACGGTTTGTTCACTCGAAAAACGTGCGCCAGATTTTAGGGTGGCATAACTGACTGCTTGTTCAATCGCATCTTGGCGTGCTTTAGCAAGATTGTTATCAACTATCTTGGCTTGACCGCTGGCTTGGACCCATTTTGCTTGCACCGGGGAGGTGATAAACAGTGTGCAGACTAATAGTGTGTAAATGATGCCAAATAAACCGAGTTTCATATAAATCTTCCAAGTCTTTGTGTTGTAGAGCAACGCATAAAAGGGGACTGTTTGTCATGAAAAGAGGGGCTATTAACGCCGACAAAATGACAGTCGTATTGATATGACTAGAATAAAGCAATAATCGTGCCCCTTATTATACCAATCAGTATA
>NZ_JBFRMK010000126.1:0-25002 GCF_041470405.1 Shewanella sp. 10N.286.45.A1 | reverse complement strand
ATACCAATCAGTATAAAGATTTGATCGCTCAGCGAGAGTTTAGCGGCTCTGAGTAGATCAACTTCTTATCCTGATTGGTATTCGTCTGCAACAATACATTTAGCCGTAAAGTTCTTCAGCTTTACGCCGATAACAGCATTAGAGAATCATATTCTTTTGAGCCAATATGAGTTTTGAAAGAAAGGAATATCATGATGTATAAGACAATAATCTTACTATCACTGTTGATGCTTTATGGCTGTGCGATGACGGCGACTGAGACGCCACAAGAGCAAACGCTTGCGAGCGGCAAAGGTTTGCCACATTTGTCATCAATTAACCACCTGGCACAACAGATGGTTAATGAGTTAGTCAGGCAAAATGACAGCTTAAAATCAACTCAGCCTTTACTCGTGGCAACACCGGTAATGTTAAATGATCTGCAGAGTACTAATGAACTCGGGTTGCAATACCAGCAGGGGCTGATTACGGCATTACATGATCACCAGTTTAATTTGGTAGACATGAACGTAGCGGAAACACTGCGAGTTACCGAGGGGGGTGACTTCATTCTTACTCGTGATTGGCAGCAATTGCCCACCGATATTGATGTCAGGCATGTGGTTGTATCGACAATGAGCCCGAGCAAAGAGGGGGTGGTTGTTTATAGCCGTATTGTAGATGTCAGTAATAACCGAGTGGTATCTGTGGCTCAAAGCTTTGTGCCAATTACTGCTATGCCGGATATGTTAACCCCTTCAGAGAAAGTCGTGTCAGAAAATGGCTTATTGTATCGCTCTGATACGACCGGGCAGAATGCGGTCATGCTTGGAGGAGCTAAGTAGATGAAAGCCATTTTACTCTCTGCAACGCTAACACTTACCGCCTTATTAGCGGGGTGTTCAGCGCAAGACCGTTATGTGCAATATGAAACTGAAGCACCAACGTCTTTTCCGACGTTAACTGCGATAGGCTATGCGACATTAGACAGCCAACCGTCGGATGATCCCGCGCAGCGGGTATTAATGGCGATGCAGGCTTCTAAGATTGCCGCTTACCGTGAACTTGCAGAGCAAGTTTATGGCCAGCATTTAGCGGCATCGAGCCAGGTACGTGATTGGATGTTAACCAACGACGAGATTAAAGCGTCAGTTTCAGGAGTGATCCGAGGTGCACGAGTGGTTAAGGTATATCCCGCTGGTGAGCATTATGTTACTGAGCTTGAACTTGACTTTGAGCAGGTGTGGGCACTGTATCAACAACAAAATCGTTCACAACGGGTTAAAGAGATCACGTATTTTTAAGAGATTAGGTGGAAAATATTGTGAGGGGATATTAGAAACTGGTTCTATGTTGCTCAATATCGCACCGTTAGCATTAGGCTTACAAGCTAAAGACCCAAAAAAGCGAAGCACTTAGCTTCGCTTTTTCTTTTGATACTTTAGGTGTTTAAGCTTTTAAATTGTTACCTAAGCTGGAGATGCTTGAGGTGCGGCCTTTACCATCATAGGTGAGGCTAGTGGAGCTTCTACTGACCTGCAGTGCTTGAGAAAAGCGATTTAAGCTGGCTAAGCTCAATTCGATTAAAGACTCGTTCTCAGCGTTGAGTTGTTGGCACTCAGCGAGCAACTCCTTTGCTTGGCTAACTTGCTGAGATAAAGTGGCATCGGTCTCTAATATACTTTTATCAGGCTGTGCGGCTATCATCTCATCGTTATGTTTTAAGTTATCAAGTAAGGTTGCTTTTGTGCTCGCAAGCGCTAACAAACTGTCTGCATCTTGCGATTGCAGTGCTTGCTTTTCTTGACTGATAACGGCTTTAAGCTCAGTCAACACGGTATGTTGTGAGCTTAAAAGATGAGATAAATTAGTCATAATGGCCTTATCTGTTTTGCCTTAATCCGCGTTTAGCGGCGACATTTAGTTTAAATCGCTCAGATCATTCTCAAAGTTTGCGATATTAGTTGCAAGTTTATCTGGATCGATTTTGTAACGACCCTCAGCGATAGCAGCTTTAATTTCGTCAACTTTCTTTTGGTCTATATCAGGCATATCAGCCATCTTTGTCTGTACGTTTTGCAATTGTTGAGCCTGTGGCGTAATTGACACAGAGTCGGCTTTTTGTGTTACAGCAGTTTGTGCAGGGGCTGCTGGCGCACTTTGTGCTGCAGAGCCTTTACCCGCATTGCTGCTGTTTATACGCGATGTTGCAGCGCTATTTACTTGTTTAATATCCATAGCCATTTTGGTATCCAACATTGAATAAAGAGACTTTCTTACACATGCTATCGGCGTGATAACGGTTAACTTGAGTATTATTTTACATTCTTACTTCAACTTGGCCAACAGCAGTGACTTTAGCATTCAATGTTTTTTGCGAATGAGTGTTTTTGATACGGATTTTGTCGCCCAGATTTCCATCGTGTAGGGCTTCGCCAACAGTCTTAATCTCAAAGTTTTCTGAGCGGGCGAATATGGAAACAGTATCTCCCTTACAAACAATGCAAAGGTGATTATTGAAAATAGGTTGCTGGGGCGCGACACGACGCTTCAATCGTGCACCTACCACTTGATCGACTTGGTCAAATTGTTGACCACGAAGTGTGGTTTGCTCTACATAGTCGATCTCTACATCACTGCTTGATAGCAGGTCGCCTGGACCTAAGGTAGATTTAGCCACCACCACCGGGTAAAGAATATCAACTCTCACCGATAAAAATATTTGCCACGGGTAACTTAAATCTGGGCTGTCGCAACTGATCTTTATCGTGTTGTTACGCCTGATAGCTCGGTCACTGGCAATTTCAGCTTTAATCGGCAAGTAGCAGCTCGGTAAGCTGACACGACTATCGAGGCTCTGAGGAGTGATATTTATCTTAGCTTTATCAGGGGCTTCGATTTTTTCTTCAACTGCGGCTATAGCTAATCGTGAAATGGTCGATATAGATGGTACGCTAGCAAGTTGATCTGTATTTGCAATAGCGGCGATGGGTACAAATAATACGGTTAAAAAGAGCCAAAAAATTATTTTCATAATGAATACACCAGCTTGATTCGCTAGAATGCACCTAAGTCGTGTTATTTTAGAATTTCTGTAGCGAACTCATTAAATCGTCGGGTGTCATAAAGTTGACTAAAATCGCAACGCTAAAATCAGATAATACAAGCTAAGCAAGTAGCATGCCTAAATGTAGGTGTTAATTATATTGATCAGTATCGGCAGCATCGATGCGCTAAATCAACGTAATAAGTGGTCACTCAACTAAATTGAATCTTTTAGATTTAATCGATAAAAATAAGTACAAGGCAAATTTTCATGTCGAACATTCTTGAATCAGTAAATAAGCGAACGCAATTGGTTGGGCAGAACCGACTAGAGTTGTTGTTATTTAAACTTAATGGACGTCAACGATTCGGCATTAACGTATTTAAGGTAAAAGAGGTGCTGCAATGCCCTCCATTAACCAGTTTACCTAGGCTCAATTCAAACGTACGTGGTATTGCTCATGTACGTGGTATGACAATTTCAGTGATCGATTTAAGCGCTGCCACAGGTGGTCGCCCAATTGAGAACATCGAAAACTGTTTCATTATCATCTCTGAGTACAACCGCAGTGTACAAGGCTTCCTGGTGAGTTCTGTTGAGCGTATTATCAATATGAACTGGGAAGCTATTATGCCGCCACCTCAAGGCGCTGGCCGCGGTTCTTACCTCACAGCAGTCACCGAGATAGAAAATGAATTAGTAGAGATCTTAGATGTTGAGAAGATCTTGGACGAAATCTCACCCGTTAATACCAATATCAGTAAAGAGCTTGATGATAAGCTGACCATTGATAGAGATCTGCACCATCACATCATGGTGATAGATGACTCATCGGTTGCCCGTAAGCAGATCATTCGTGCGTTAAGCTCGTTAGACTTGCAAATCGACACCGCTAAAGATGGTAAAGAGGCATTAGATAAGTTACGTGAAATAGCGGCAGAGTTAGATGATGTTTCAACAGAGATCCCGTTGATCATTTCAGATATTGAGATGCCAGAGATGGATGGTTACACATTGACGGCTGAAATACGTGATGACCCTAAATTGAGAAACATCAAAGTCGTGCTGCATACTTCGCTTAGTGGCGTGTTCAACCAAGCGATGGTTCAGAAAGTAGGCGCCAATGATTTTATCGCGAAATTTAATCCAGATGAACTAGCAGCGGCTGTAAACAAGCACTTAAGCTTATAATCCGCACTATTACAACGTTTCGTAGCCCCAAGGGAGCCAACTCCTGCTTGTGTTTCCTTGGGGGCTAATGTATAAACCTGCGATTGTTGTTAAGCTGCAGCTACTGCGCGGCTTTGTTTTATAGATATTTAGGATACTAGAGTGCCGAATAAATCACTTGCTGAAAACGAGTACCATCAATTCAGGCTATTTCTAGAGCAGCATAGCGGTATTGTGCTTGGAGAGAACAAGCAATATTTAGTGCGTAGCCGATTGGCACCACTAATGGGCAAATATAATTTGCCCTCTTTGTCGGATGTGGTAAAGCATTCGATGAAACCGACTGAGCGTCAACTTCGTACTGAAGTGATTGATGCGATGACCACCAATGAAACCTTATGGTTTCGCGACCGTTACCCCTTTGAGTTATTAGCAAATACTTTACTGCCAAACTACAGTCGACTGGGTCGGCCTATTAAAATTTGGTCGGCGGCATGTTCTTCGGGGCAGGAGCCGTACTCGTTAAGTATGACCATTCTAGAGCATCAGCAACGTCGCCCTGGCAAATTGCCTAGCGGTGCAAGCATTCTTGCGACAGATCTGTCTCCATCCATGTTAGAACGCTGTAAAAAAGCGGAATATGATAACTTAGCGTTAGGGCGAGGCTTGTCAGAGGAAAGGAAACGTCAGTTCTTTGATACTTTGCCTTCAGGCAACATGGCGATTAAGAATAATGTAAAGCAGTTGGTTAACTTTAGAGCGCACAACTTGCTTGAAAGTTATACCTTACTGGGCAAGTTTGACATCATTTTTTGCCGCAATGTGCTGATCTACTTTTCGCCAGAGGCAAAGCGGAAAATACTGCGGCAATTTGCTGCCGCATTGAACCCAAATGGCATTCTATTTCTAGGCGCCTCGGAGTCTATTGCTGGGTTATCTGAAGAGTTTGACATGATCCGCTGTAATCCAGGGATCTATTACCAAAAGCGCAGTTAAGTTATCGTATTTAGGGTGTTTCAACGGCGTTTAACGCAATTTTGACACCCCCTTATCTTGTAAAACCTTCCTTTTGACATCGCTGTATCGTAGATATACCTCTATTTTTACTTGTTTTAACTATTTTGGCACACCAATTGCTTTATTTCAGACACTGAGCTGAGGAGGCAATTTTATGGCGATTAGTTTTGATAAAGCATTAGGAGTTCATCAATACACTTTGGGCGTACGCTCCCAACGTGCAGAGGTCCTATCTTCAAATATTGCCAATGCCGACACACCAAACTATAAAGCACGTGATGTGGATTTTGCCAAAGCGATGAATTCTGCGCAGTCACGTCAATCGGGCTTAGCAATGGCTAAGAGCGATGGTAAACATTTTGATATGGCAGCGTTAACTCAGCAAAACGTCGCTTACCGTGTACCTAATCAACCCGATACGGGTGATGGCAATACCGTTGATATCCAACAAGAGCAATCAGCATTCATGCAAAATGCACTTGAGTATCAGATGTCCCTCGGTTTTCTTGACGGTAAGTTCTCTGGCATGAAAAAAGCAATTAGAGGCGATTAATTATGAGTTTATTTAATATATTTAACGTCGCAGGTTCAGGTATGTCTGCGCAATCAGTCAGGCTAAATACCACAGCCAGTAATATTGCTAATGCCGATGCCGTATCGAGCAGTGCTGGCGAAACTTACCGCGCTCGTCATCCTATTTTTGAAGCCGAAATGAGCAAAGCACAACAGCATCAAAGTGCATCACAGTCTGTGGCAGTTAAAGGTATTGTTGAAAGTGACTTACCTTTAAATAAAGAGTTTTCTCCCGGTCATCCAATGGCAGACACTGACGGCTTTATCTATAAGCCCAATGTCAACGTGATGGAGGAGATGGCTAACATGATCTCAGCCTCTCGCTCATATCAAATGAATGTACAGGTTACTGATGCAGCGAAATCGATGCTTCAGCAAACTCTTAGAATTGGCAAGTAACTCAGTGAAAGCTGGAGGTAAATTTTGAGCCTGATTAATCCGCTCAATAACACGCAATCGGCAACGGCTCAGCCACAACAGGCAGGAGCTGTTACGCCGCAAGCATCGCAAGCGACGACCCAAAGTAGCGCGTCGACAGAGCAGACATCTACAACCGGTAACCCGTTTTTAGATAGCCTTCGTTTGCCGGCAGAAAACTCAATACCTGAGCCTAATAGTCAGGAGCTATCTCAAGAAGATTTCTTCTCGTTATTGAGTCAACAGTTGTCGATGCAAGATCCGTTTAAACCGGTCGATAATGACCAAATGATCCAGCAAATGGCATCATTCTCAACCGTTGACGGGATCAGTAAACTTAACGAAGAGATTGTTAACCTCAATGCATTAACTACCTCGAGCCAAGCGCTGCAGGCGTCGGGACTTGTAGGTCAAAAAGTGCTTATCCCATCAGA
Organism: Shewanella sp. 10N.286.45.A1; assembly: GCF_041470405.1. Lineage (NCBI taxonomy): Bacteria > Pseudomonadati > Pseudomonadota > Gammaproteobacteria > Alteromonadales > Shewanellaceae > Shewanella > Shewanella sp. 10N.286.45.A1. The sequence goes on along the minus strand of NZ_JBFRMK010000126.1, from coordinate 18,366 downwards.
CACAGGCTATGTGTCTGCTGATGAACCCAACATTAAAGCCATTGTTAGTACTCCAGAGACGATTAAGGACCTAACGGTTCGCGTCGAAGATGAAACTGGCCAACTTATTTCAACCTTTACCGTTGATGGTAGTGCCGGCGGTAACGTCGATATCACCTGGGATGGTATGGGGAAAAATGGTGAACCGGTGGCAGAAGGCAGCTATACCCTTAAAGTAACGGGTAACGTTGACGGTAAAAGTGAAGAGCTCCCCGTTTCAACCTACGCACATGTGACCAGCGTATCATTAGGTACTGCTGCAACGGGTGCCATTTTGAACTTACGTGGTGTGGGTGGCATTAAGATTAGTGATGTATTAGCGGTATCAGAATCGTAAACGTCTGACAGATATTAATAGTAGCGGCGAGTTTAGCCTCTGCTAAAACGAATTGAACAAGGATTGAGGTGAACTATGTCATTTAACATTGCTTTGAGCGGTATATCGTCTGCGCAAAAAGATCTAAATACAACGGCAAACAATATCGCTAACGTAAACACTACTGGCTTTAAAGAATCTCGTGCTGAATTTGCCGATGTTTACGCCAGCTCTATTTTCGCCAATAGTAAAACAACCGTTGGTGGTGGTGTGGCAACCAGCCAAGTGGCGCAGCAGTTCCATCAAGGTAGTTTACAGTTTACCAATAACTCGCTTGATATGGCGATTAACGGTGGTGGCTTCTTTGTGACCTCTTCTGAAGTCGGTTCTCAAGACCACTCATTTACCCGTGCAGGCGCATTCAAGTTTGACTCGAACAATTATATGGTCGACTCAGCAGGTAATTTCCTACAAACCTTCCCGGTTGATAAAGATGGCAACTCAACCTCTGTCAGTTTGACAACGACTCAACCAGTACAAATTCCTGATACTGCAGGTAGTCCGGTTAAAACGGATAATATTGGTTTGCAGATGAACCTTAATGCGGGCGATAAAACCTTTGACCCAGCTAATTTCGATCCCGATGACCCAGATACATTCAATAACTCAACATCAGTAACCATGTACGACTCGCTTGGTGAGCCGCATGTGATGACGACTTACTTTGTTCGCCCTCCTAATGCTGCGCATACTGGTGAGAGTAACTGGGTTGCGTTCTACGCTGTTGACGGTAAAAAAGTTAATGTTGACCCTGCAGCCGGAACCTATGATGTTGATACGAGCGGTGATGGTTTGGTCGATGGCACCAAAAATGCTGAAACTGCTGGTGGTTGGAAAGGTGCTGCAGTTTCATTTAATGATACGGGTGCATACACTGGCAGTAACCCAGCGACAATTCAAACTGAGCAGCTAGGGGTAGGCGGCGCCAATGTTCTAGGTCCTGGCGCTGATGGTTCGCAAACCTTGACCTTGAACTTTAATAACCCGACGCAATATGCCTCACCTTTTGAAGTCACTGAATTGACCCAAGATGGTACTACCGTCGGGCGATTAACTAACGTTGAAGTGGGCGCTGATGGCCTGATTAACGCCAGTTACAGTAACGGTTCTACCGTGCCATTAGCGCGCGTAGCATTGGTTCGTTTTGCTAATGAGCAGGGGTTATCACAAGCAGGTAACACCTCATGGAAAGCGAGCCTTGATTCGGGTCCTGCATTAGCAGGTGAAGCTAACAGTGGTACCTTTGGTAGTATTCGTTCATCGGCACTTGAACAATCAAACGTGGACTTAACCACTGAACTTGTTGATTTGATCTCGGCGCAACGTAACTTCCAAGCTAACTCTCGTACACTGGAAGTCAATAATACGTTGCAACAAACGGTATTGCAGATCCGTTAATTTATCAAACCTCTAGCCGCTTTAGCGGCGGTAGAGTAAAACACGTTGCCGCAGCGGCAACGTGTTTCCTCTCTCTTCTCATCGTTCACTGCTCTATTCGTAAACCCTTCTTTCTATACTTAATTTGTAAATCCAATTTCTGGCACGATGCTTGCTAATTAATACGTTAGACGGAAGTTTGACGGAGCATTACGTGGACAAGTTACTCTATGTCGCTATGAGCGGCGCAAAGCAGAATATGAATTCGTTGGCCATTAGCGCCAACAATTTGGCAAACGCAAATACTGATGGATTTAAAGCTGATCTCGCACAAGCGCGTTCAATGCAAGCCTTCGGTGAAGGATTGCCAACACGTGTATTTGCTATGACAGAGAGCCCGTCAGCTGACTTTACCAATGGTCCGATAAAGACCACGGGTCGAGATTTAGATATTGCCGTAAAGGGCGATGGTTGGATTGCAGTGCAAGCCGATGATGGCGGCGAAGCTTATACCCGTTCAGGTAGCTTGAGTTTCGATACTACAGGCGTATTGCGTAACGATAAAGGTACCCCATTAATGGGTGACAATGGACCTATTGTGTTGCCGCTTCCAATCGAAAAAATTGAAATATCTCAAGATGGCATTATCTCTGTTCGTCCAACAGGGGCAACCGCTGAGGTAATTGAAGAGGTTGGCCGTATTAAATTGGTCAACCCAGGTAATGAAAACTTAATGCGCGGCAAAGATGGACTGTTTCGTCAAATGTCGGGTGAACCCGCACCAGCTGACCTTTCCGTTGGTCTACTGAGTGGGGCCGTTGAAGGCAGTAACGTTAATGCTGTACACGAGATGGTATCGATGATTGACATACAACGTCAGTTTGAGATGCAAGTCAAAATGATGAAAACAGCTGAAGAAACAGATAAAGCATCTGCTTCATTAATGCGCATTAGCTAGGAGATAGAATATGCATCCCGCTTTATGGATAAGTAAGACTGGTTTAGACGCTCAGCAGACTGATATTTCTGTTATTTCAAATAATGTGGCTAACGCCAGCACTGTTGGCTTTAAAAAGAGCCGTGCAGTATTTGAAGATCTCCTCTATCAAAACGTTAACCAAGCGGGTGGGGTGAGTGCATCAAATACCAAGCTGCCAAACGGTTTGAATATTGGCGCGGGTACTCAAGTGGTTGCAACGCAAAAAGTCTTTACTCAAGGCAACATGCTAACCACTGACAATTCGCTTGATTTGATGGTTGAAGGTCCAGGCTTTTTTGAAGTGCAAATGCCAGATGGCACCGCTGCATATACTCGTACTGGTCAGTTTAGCCTTGATGATACCGGCCAAATTGTGACCCCAGGTTCTGGCTACGTAGTGCAACCAGCCATCACGATTCCAGATGATGCCACCAGTATTACTGTGTCTGCAGAGGGTGAGGTGTCAGTTAAAACACCGGGTAATGCTGAAAACCAAGTGGTTGGACAGTTAGCGATGTCAGACTTTATTAACCCAGCAGGTCTAGATCCAATGGGGCAAAACCTCTATATGGAAACGGGCGCAAGTGGCACGCCTATACAAGGCACTGCATCACTTGACGGCATGGGCGCAATTCGCCAAGGGGCACTTGAAACCTCGAATGTAAATGTTACCGAAGAGCTGGTTAACTTGATTGAAAGCCAACGCATTTACGAGATGAATTCAAAGGTTATTTCAGCAGTCGATCAGATGCTGTCGTATGTGAATCAGAATTTATAGCATTAGTGCAGTATTCGCATTTTTTCACAGGTTTTGGCATTCGATTTGCCCGTAATATTAAGAGACTATTTATGAATCGTTATTGGATTTTACTCGTTATTGCTGCGCTTTCAGGTTGTAGTTCAACCAATGAGAAGCCAATTGCAGACGATCCTTATTACGCGCCTGTTTACCCAGAAGCGCCGCCAACGAAAATAGCAGCGACAGGTTCAATGTATCAAGACAGCCAAGCCTCTAGCCTTTACTCAGATATTAAGGCATTGAAAGTAGGCGATATTATTACTGTTATGCTGATGGAGTCAACGCAAGCTAAAAAGAGCGCCAATAACGAAATTAAAAAAGGCACCGACCTGTCACTTGACCCCATTTATGCTGGTGGTGGAAATGTCACTATTGGTGGCAACCCTATCGACCTGCGTTACAAAGACAGCATGAACACCAAGCGCGAGTCTGACGCCGACCAAAGCAATAGCTTGTCGGGCAGTATCTCTGCCAACGTGATGCAGGTGCTCAATAATGGCAACTTGGTTATTCGCGGCGAGAAATGGATAAGTATCAACAACGGTGACGAATTTGTGCGTATTACCGGTATTGTGCGAGCTCAAGATATTCGCCCAGATAACACCATTGACTCTCCTCGTGTTGCTAATGCACGTATTCAATATAGTGGCACTGGAACCTTTGCAGAGGTTCAAAAAGTCGGTTGGCTAAGCTCATTCTTTATGGGCAGCTGGTGGCCGTTTTAGATTTTCTAACAATAAGTATTAACGTACTGCGCGGATTGTAGTACTTCACCGCCGAGTAGGGCAGCTGTTGAGCAATTTTAAGCGAGTTAACTGAGCTAAGGACTTTTCATGATGAAACTTAAACTGGCATTACTGTGTGTAATTTTAGTGATTGCATCGCCTGTACATGCACAGCGCATCAAGGACATTGCCAATGTTCAAGGGGTGCGAAGTAACCAATTGATAGGTTATGGCTTAGTAGTTGGTTTACCCGGAACAGGTGAAAAAACCCGTTATACCGAGCAAACCTTCAAAACGATGCTGAAGAACTTCGGCATTAATCTGCCAGATAATTTCAGGCCTAAAATTAAGAATGTCGCGGTTGTTGCTGTGAGTGCCAATATGCCGCCGTTTATTAAACCCGGTCAAACACTAGATGTTTCGGTTTCAAGTTTGGGTGAAGCTAAGAGCTTACGTGGCGGCATGCTGCTACAAACTTTCCTTAAAGGTGTTGACGGCAATGTTTATGCGATTGCTCAAGGCAGCATGGTGGTGAGTGGTTTTAGCGCAGAAGGGCAAGATGGCTCTAAAGTCATTCAAAATACCCCAACGGTAGGTCGTATTCCAAATGGCGCGATTATTGAGCGCACGGTAGCGACGCCATTTTCAACCGGTGACTATCTGACTTTCAATTTACGTCGGGCTGATTTTTCAACGGCAAAAAGATTATCAGATGCAATTAATGACCTATTAGGTCCTGGGATGGCGCGGCCACTTGATGCCGCATCAGTGCAGGTAAGCGCTCCCCGTGATGTTTCACAACGGGTCTCTTTTCTTGCAACGCTAGAAAACATTGAAGTTGAACCTGCCGCTGAATCGGCAAAGGTGATTGTTAACTCACGCACTGGCACCATTGTTGTTGGTCAAGACGTCAAATTATTGCCAGCTGCTGTTACCCACGGTGGTCTAACGGTAACAATTGCTGAAGCTACGCAGGTTTCGCAGCCCAATCCGTTTGCAGGTGGTCAAACCGTCGTCACTACCGATAGCACTATTGATGTTGCTGAAGACGATAGCCGCATGTTTATGTTTAATCCTGGCACCACGCTAGACGAGCTAGTACGGGCGGTTAACCTAGTAGGAGCTGCGCCATCAGATGTGTTAGCAATACTGGAAGCGTTAAAGATGGCAGGGGCTTTGCATGGAGAACTGATAATAATCTAAAAATTGTCGGTTTGAGTGGGAAGTAGTCATGGATAAGCTGTCGAATGCATCGCAATTTTTGGATCTGGGAGGGTTGGACTCACTCAGATCCAAAGCCCGGAATGGCGAGAACAGTGCACTAAAAGAAGTGGCACAACAGTTTGAAGGTATTTTCGTACAGATGCTGATGACCAGTATGCGAGATGCTAACGCTGTGTTCGAATCCGACAGCCCAATGAATAGCCAGTACACCAAGTTTTACGAGCAGATGCACGATCAACAGATGTCGCTCAACCTGTCTGGTGAAGGCATGCTGGGTTTAGCTGATTTAATGGTGCAACAACTCGACCCTGCTAACAGTCCTATGACGCCAGCGTCCGTATTAAGAGGCGACAGTAACAGCTCTGCTAAATCTAATGCTTTTACGCTTGATAACCCACATGCGATGCAAATGCCAGCCACAAGAAGTATGAGTGCTGCGCCCGTTGACACTTTGACAAACTCAACCGCTAATACAGCCTTGGCACCACAAACCTTAGATGCCTTATTAAGTGGCAAAGTCTTGCCGTCGGCGGCATTAAGTGCCGATAAATCTCAAGCTGATTTTACCAGCCAAGACGAATTTGTTAGCCGTCTTTACCCACACGCTGAAAAAGCGGCGCAAGAGTTGGGAACCACACCTGAAGTGCTCATTGCGCAATCGGCGCTAGAAACCGGTTGGGGTCAAAAAATGGTAAAAGGTGCGGCTGGTCAGCAAAGCAATAACCTATTCAATATTAAAGCAGATAGCCGCTGGCAAGGTGACAAAGCGCAAGTCAGTACTCTGGAGTATGAGCAAGGCGTGGCGGTTAAGCAAAAAGCAGATTTTCGCGTTTATGAGGATATCGGGCAGAGCTTTAATGACTTTGTTTCATTTGTTTCTAACAGTGAACGCTACCAAGATGCGATGAAAAAAGCGGCTAACCCGGCGGCATTTGTGCAGTCTTTGCAAGATGCTGGTTACGCAACTGACCCAAAGTATGCAGATAAAGTCATGCAGGTCATGAAAACAATCACACGAGATTTTAAAGATGTTTTACAAGGGGTGAAGCAATGATTAATCAATTCGCAGAGCCGTTTGTAATGGGGAGTTGTCAATAATGTCAATGGACTTGCTTAGTATTGCTCGCACTGGAGTGCTAGCGTCACAATCGCAACTGGCTATTACCAGTAATAATATTGCCAACGCCAATACCGAAGGCTACAACCGTCAGGTTGCGTCGCAATCGAGCTTAGAATCTCAGCGTATGGGAAATGAGTTTTATGGCGCAGGTACTTACGTATCAGATGTTAAGCGAGTCTATAACGATTATGCGGCGCGTGAATTACGCATAGGTGCGACAGCGGCCAGCGAAGCACAAACTAGCTACAGCAAGATGTCAGAACTCGATCAACTATTTTCACAAATAGGCTCTGCGGTACCAGCATCGTTGAACGAATTTTTTGCTGGCATAAACAGTTTATCTGATATTCCTGATGATTTAGGCTTGCGAGATTCATTGCTGACCAATGCCAACCAATTGGCGAACAATGTCAACCAAATGCAGCAGCATCTAGATGGTCAGATGAACCAAACCAATGACCAGATCTCCGCTGTCACCGATAGAATCAATGAAATAAGTAACGAACTTGGCAATATCAACCGTGAGCTAATGAAGTCTCAAGGGCAAGATATGCAGTTGCTGGATAAGCAAGATGCATTGATCTTAGAGCTTAGCGAATATGCTGAAGTTAATGTTGTGCCGCTCGATTCTGGCGCTAAAAGTGTCATGCTGGGAGGCTCAATCATGTTGGTCTCCGGTGAATTATCAATGCAAGTTGGTACTAAGCCTGGCGATCCTCATGCCAATGAATTGCAAATAACGGCTTCATCAGGAAGTAAGAGCTTAGTGGTCGATGCTTCTAAAATTGGTGGACAGCTCGGCGCGCTGGTTAACTATCGAGATGATACTTTGATGCCAGCGCAGCTTGAGCTTGGTCAGTTTGCTTTAGGCGTTGCAGATGCATTTAACCAAGCGCAAGCCCAAGGTTTTGATCTTAACGGTGAAGTGGGCAGCAATATTTTTACTGATATTAATGATCCTTCAATGCAATTAGGCAGAGTTGGTGCATTATCAACCAATACTGGTAATGCTAATCTAGCCGTCAATATTGATGATGTTGGTGCACTTACTGGAAACAGTTATGAACTTAGCTTTACCGCGCCATCGACCTATGAGCTAAAAGATGCTCAAAGCGGCAATGTGACGCCGTTAACGCTAAACGGCACGACACTTGAAGGCGCAAACGGATTTAGTATCGATATCGCAAGTGGCGCGATGGCTTCAGGTGATAAGTTTGAGATCCGCCCAACATCGAGTGCGGCTACGGCATTATCTGTGACCATGACTGACGGCAAATGCATTGCCGCCGCTGCGCCGAAAATTACCGCGGATGCGGCAAATTCGGGTAACACCAACATCAATCTTGTCAGCATCGACAATCGTAATGCTGCAGGCTTTCCAACCACTGGTGCCGAGCTAACCTTCGAAATCGACCCATCGGCCGTGCCACCCACTTTTGAAGTGTTCGATGCTCAAGGCACATCTTTAGGCCCTGCCGCGCCATATACGCCACCAAGCATAACTGCTAACGGTTTCACTTTTGAAGTAGATTCCACCGCAACCACCAAAGAACAGTTTACTTTTGACCTGTCGTTTGCCGAAGGTGACAACAGCAACTTAGTCAATATGGCAAAGCTCAGCGAAAGTAAAATCATGAATGGCGGAAGTACTACTCTGACTGACGTATTTGAAAATACCAAACTCGATATTGGCGGCAAAACTAAGTCAGCTGAAATTGCAGTGGGCTCAGCAGGTGCAATTTACAATCAGGCCTATACCCGAGTGCAAAGTGTGTCGGGCGTTAACCTTGATGAAGAAGCGGCAAATTTGATGCGCTTTCAGCAATCTTATCAAGCGTCGGCGCGGATCATGACCACCGCGACGGAAATATTTAATACCTTGTTTAGCTCATTACGCTAATTCGGTATTAGACAGTAGAGAAAGGAAAACAGCATGAGAATCTCAACGGCGCAAATGTTTAACCAAACCACGACTAACGTGATGAAAAGCCAGTCTGCGACTAGCAAAATCATGGAGCAGTTAGCCACCGGGAAAAAGGTCAACACAGCAGGGGATGATCCCGTTGCCGCGATAGGCATCGATAATCTTAAACAGCAGGGAGCGGTGGTTGATCAGTTTTTAAAGAACATTGATTACGCTTCAAATCGCTTAGCGGTCAGTGAAAGTAAAATTGGCAATGCTGAAAATGTTGTTGAGAGCATGCGTGAGCAGATGCTGCGTTCAGTAAACGGCACGCTCACTGATGCCGATCGGCAAACAATTGCCGATGAGATGCGTGGCAGTTTAGAAGAGCTGCTATCTATTGCCAATAGTAAAGATGAATCGGGCAATAGTTTGTTTGCAGGTTTTAAAACTAACTCAGAACCCTTTGCTTTTGATAACAATGGCAAGGTTGTCTATAGCGGCGACTCAGGCATTAGAGATTCCGTGGTGGCATCGGGGGTTACTGTAGGCAGTAATATTCCTGGCGACAGTGTCTTTATGAATGCTGCTAACGCGATTGGCGACTACAGCGTCAATTATTCGTCAACTCAACAAGGCAAATTTAGCGTTGAAAGCGCAAACATTACCGACGCAACATTGCCGGTTGCTGGTAACTATACCTTTGACTTCGTTGACAATGGAGCAGGAGGGCTTGATGTCAATGTGACAGATTCTACGGGCACTGTAACTACAATCCCAAATTTTGATGCTACTCAACCTATAACGGTAGATGGCATTGAATTACAACTGAAAGGCACGCCGGAAGCTGGGGATACTTTTGAGTTAGCACCGGAGCAAAACTCAAATATATTCGATACCTTAAATAGCGCGATAGCACTGCTTGAAGATGGTAGTAAATTAAATTCTCCGCAAGGCCAAGCGGAAATGGCACAGTTATTGAATAACGTAAGTAGTGGTCAAGAGCAGATGGCAACCAGCCGCAGTGTGGCGGGTAATAGTTTAAAGAGTCTAGAAAACTACACTAGTACACACAAAGACGAGCAGTTGGTAAACCAGTCTGCACTATCACTGCTTGAAGATTTAGATTACGCAGAAGCGATAACTGAATTCGAAAAGCAGCAGATGTCGCTTAACGCGGTATCTAGCGTGTTTAGTAAAGTCGGTTCCATGTCACTTTTTGATTATTTATAAAAGCTCGCAGTTTATTACGCACTGAGTGATGCGGCTTGTAAGTAATAGGTAAACAAAATATTGAATATTTTTGATTTGGTTTAAATGTTGGCACAAAAAAAGCATTAATAAACCTGAGATATTTAGATACAACTAATAAGATAAAAAATTGACAGTTAAGTGTTTGTTAATATTCGTTAAAGCATGAAGTTGACTACACGGTAGACGAGTCAAATAAAAAACACTTTGCCGTAATCAGCGGCAAAAGTGATACAGATTCAGTTTGATAATTGAAATATTAACAATTTTAGCCAAGTAACCAATCTTGGCAAACCAACTAAGAAGAGGATTACACCATGGCTATTAGCGTTAATACTAATGTCACATCAATGAAAGCCCAAGCCAACATGAACAAGGCGAGCTCTAATCAGCAAACTTCTATGGAGCGCTTGTCTTCAGGTCTGCGCATTAACAGCGCCAAAGATGATGCTGCGGGTCTGCAAATTTCTAATCGTATGACTAGTCAGATCAACGGTATCGGTGTCGCCATGCGTAACGCCAATGACGGTATCTCTATTGCGCAAACCGCAGAAGGCGCGATGCAAGAATCAACCAACATCTTGCAACGTATGCGTGACTTATCACTGCAATCAGCTAACGGCTCAAACTCTTCGGATGATCGCGATGCAATGCAAAAAGAGATGTCGTCACTACAAGCGGAGTTGACACGTATCTCTGAAACAACATCATTTGGTGGCCAGAAATTACTTGATGGAAGCTACGGTACGCAGGACTTTCAGGTTGGTTCAAATGCCAATGAAACAATTTCAGTGTCGTTGATGGATACAAGCGCTTCTGCTATTGGTCAAAACAAATTAGTTGGCGGAGGCACTGGTATTGCTCTTGGTGGAGCGGCAACGACTGCTGTTGCTGGTGCAGCAACAGGTGTTGCTACTGGTGATATCAAGGTTAACGGCGGGGCTATTACTGTTGGTGCTGACGCAACATCAACAGAGCTTGCAGCACAAATTAATGGGCTAGATAACGGCGTTAAAGCGGAAACCTCTGTTACCGCTACAGTTGGTAAGTTAACTGGTGCTACAGTAGATGCAGATTTAACAGTAGGCTCAAAAACCTACGCAATGGCTGATTACGTTGATAATGAAGATAAGCTAGTTGAAGCATTGAAGGCTGATGGTTTTGAAGCATCAAACGACAATGGAACCGTAACTATTACTGCTAAGAACGTAGATGAAATAGCAATGGTTGGTGGTGGCGCGACAAACACTGCTGAGCTCGATGGAACAGCTGCTGTTGTAGCTGGTCAACGTAAAACAGCTGCGCTTGAGCTGACATCAAAAGATAGCATTGCTATAACGGGTGATGCAGCCACTGTTGCTGATGTGGTCGGGACTACTGTAGGTTCTACACTTCTGAGTGTGGATGGTGTGGATATTTCAGACGCGGAAGGTGCGCAAAACGCGATTGCGGTAATCGATGCGGCTATCGCTGGTATCGATTCACAGCGTGCTGACTTAGGTGCGGTGCAAAACCGTATGAACTTTACCATCAACAACTTAAGTAACGTACAATCAAACGTATCTGATGCACGTAGCCGTATTCAAGATGTCGACTTTGCTAAAGAAACCGCTGAGCTAACTAAGCAACAGATTCTATCGCAAACATCTTCAGCAATGCTTGCACAGGCTAACCAATTGCCACAAGCCGCACTGTCATTATTAGGCTAGAACTAAGCAAGTAATCTTATAGGTTGGTATTAGTGCCAATTTGATTGACGATACAAAAGCTTCGGTTGTTATATCGAAGCTTTTGTTTTTAAAAAAACTCCAACCTCAATTTTGAACAACCTAGAAAACGTATACCCCATTTCATTGATATCCTCCATTACCTCGTACCACTTTTCCATGATCGTCAGAGCTAGTCACACTTCCTAAGTCAGAATCAAGAAAAGTGTGAGGGATATTGCTGTTAACTTATTGAGTTACATATTGTATTTGATATTGATCGTTAAAACTTTAACCTTGTAAGCTGCTGTTTTTAATGGGTTTTAAAATTATTTGGTGAAAATGTAAAATAAATACTAAAGCTTAAAAAGAACGTGCCGTTAAATATACTGTAACCAACATGATTCGCCTGGCTTTAGAAAGACAGGCACTAATATAAGTACTGTTGATTAGTACAGTCTAAAGCAAGGTAAGAGGGAATTAATAATGGCTATTTCAGTAAATACGAACGTCACCTCAATGAAAGCGCAAAATAACTTAAATAGCGCTACGAGCAATCAAAAGACGTCGATGGAGCGTTTGGCATCTGGTCTGCGCATTAACAGTGCAAAAGATGATGCTGCGGGTCTGCAGATTTCTAACCGTATGACCAGTCAAATTAATGGTATTGGTGTGGCAATGCGTAATGCTAACGACGGTATCTCTATCGCACAAACTGCTGAAGGTTCAATGCAAGAATCGACTAACATCTTGCAGCGTATGCGTGATTTATCACTGCAATCAGCTAACGGTTCAAACTCTGCCGATGACCGAGATGCGATGCAAAAAGAGATTAATTCATTAAACAGTGAATTAACGCGTATCGCTGAAACAACATCATTTGGTGGCCAGAAACTGCTGGATGGCACTTATGGTACGCAGGATTTTCAGGTCGGTTCAAATGCCAATGAAACAATATCAGTGTCACTCACTGATACGAGTGCATCAGCTCTAGGTCAGAACCAGCTGAACGGCGCCGGCACTGGTATCGCTCTTGGTGGAGCGGCAACGACTGCTGTTGCTGGTGCAGCAACAGGTGTTGCTACTGGTGATATCAAGGTTAACGGCGGGGCTATTACTGTTGGTGCTGATGCAACATCAACAGAGCTTGCTGCACAAATTAATGGGCTAGATAACGGCGTTAAAGCGGAAACCTCTGTTACCGCTACCGTTGGTAAGTTAACTGGTGCTACAGTAGATGCAGACTTAACAGTAGGCTCAAAAACCTACGCAATGGCTGATTACGTTGATAATGAAGATAAGCTAGTTGAAGCATTGAAGGCTGATGGTTTTGAAGCATCAAACGACAACGGAACCGTCACCATTACTGCTAAGAACGTAGATGAAATAGCAATGGTTGGTGGTGGCGCGACAAACACCGCCGAGCTCGATGGAACAGCTGCTCTTGTCGCTGGTCAGCGTAAAACAGCTGCACTTGAGCTGACATCAAAAGATAGCATTGCTATAACGGGTGATGCAGCCACTGTTGCTGATGTGGTCGGTACGACAGTTGCTTCTACTCTAGAAAGTGTTGATAAGTTGGACATTACTACTGCAGATGGCGCACAAAGTGCAATTGCGGTCATTGATGCGGCTATCGCAGGTATCGATTCTCAACGTGCTGACTTAGGTGCGGTGCAAAACCGTATGAACTTTACCATCAACAACTTGAGTAACGTACAGTCTAACGTGTCTGATGCACGTAGCCGTATTCAAGATGTTGACTTTGCGAAAGAAACTGCTGAGCTAACTAAGCAACAGATTCTATCGCAAACGTCTTCGGCTATGCTTGCACAAGCTAACCAGTTGCCACAAGCTGCATTGTCACTACTGTAAGCTTTAACTGCGACGAAGTAAGGTTTGGCCTTATGTTGATAAAAAGAGCTGATATCATTTAGCTTTTTGATAAAAGGGAGAGCCGGTAACGGTTCTCCCTTTGTTGTTTTTATTTGTTAATGCCAGTTTAGGTCAAAGTATTCCTGATGATATTGTTAAAGTTTATTGGCTTTAGCTAGAGCTTTAGCATTATTTAATCGTGATAATAGCAGCGCTATCAATAGATAATAAAAACAGGAGTGGTGATAATGGAACTTAATGTAACCAGCAACTCTGTTACTCCGGCAGGGATAGATACACCAAAGGTGCAGAGCCTTAATGTAAATGAAAAGTCAGAAGGGAATAATGTGTTAGCTAGCACTGAAACAGTCAATAAACTGCAAGGCGGTAGTACGGTTAATGTGCAGCAGCAATCAATAGAGGAGCAAGTTAAAGAAGAGTTGCAAGAGGAGAAGGAAGCTAGAACGCCAGAGGAGATGGAGGAGGTAACGGCAAAACTTTCTGATATGATGGCGATGTTGCGTAAAGGGCTTACTTTTAAAGTGGATGATTCACTGGGTACTCAGGTGGTGAGTGTGTTAGATATTGACACTGGTGAACTCATTAGGCAGATCCCAAATGAAGAAGCGTTAGAGTTGGCAGTTAAATTGCATGAGAAAATGGCTGAGATGGATGGCCTATTAATGTCTACTGAAGTATAAGCTGGCATTTTGTGGTAAAGGTAAGTTCTGTTCATTCAGGTCTGCAGTATTGGTTTTTTTAGCATTGAAGTATTGAGGTTATTATGGGTTTAACATCCGTTGGTATCGGTTCTGGAATGGACATTAATGGCATTGTATCGGCTTTAGTGCAAGCCGAGAGTGCGCCCAAAGTAGCTCAATTTGACGCTGATGAAGGCAAGTTGAATACAAAAATATCAGCTATGGGCTCCTTGAAAAGTGCATTAACTGATTTCCAAGATAGCTTGGAGAAATTAACTGACCCAGAAACCTTTATTGCGCGAAAGGTACAAGTTTCGAATAGTAGTTTCATTAGTGCTAAAGCTGATGCAAACGCTGTTGCAGGAAGTTACAAAGTTGAGGTAGAGCAACTAGCAACAAGTCAAAAACTTGGCTCTATACCTGTTGCAGATGCAACCGCCGCTATTGGTGAAGGCTCCTTGGCCATTGCAATTGACGGCAGCGATTTTACCGTTGCGGTAGAGGCTGGAGATTCGCTTGAAACTGTGATGGAGAAAATCAACGATGCGGAAGATAATGTTGGCGTCACAGCAACCATTATCAATGGTGATAACGGTCCGCAATTAGTAATGACGTCAGATAAAACGGGTACGGACAAACAGATCACTGTCACTGCTACAGATACTGATGGTGGCACCGGATTGACAGATACATTTACCATGACCGAGTTAAGCGCGGCGAAAGATGCGGTGCTTTATGTGGACGGGTTAAAAGTAACTTCTAGCAGTAATGACGTTGAAAACGTGATCACAGGTGTAAGCATAACGTTATCTGATGCGGATTTAAGCAAAAGCACGCAATTAACTGTCTCCGCTGACTCCGATACGGTAGAAAAAAGTATCGAAGGTTTTGTGGAATCTTATAACGCTTTGATGGAAACAGTCTCGAGCTTATCTGGCTATAATGCTGAAACTAAAGTAGCGGGTGTACTGCAGGGAGACTCTATGATCCGCAGTATTCAGAGCCAGCTTCGCGGAGTACTATCAAGTAGTTTTGACTCTGAGGATGGTGCGACCATGCTGGCCAATATTGGTGTAAAGACCACTCAGCAAGGGACATTAGAAATCGACGAAAAAATTCTCGAAGGTGCACTTGAGAATGACATGACGCAAATCAAAGATATGTTTAGCACCGAAGATACGGGGCTGGCTGCTCGACTTGACGGCTTAATTGAAACTTATGTGCAGTCGGGCGGTACGATCGATAGCCGTGATGACACCTTAAATAATCAGATCTCTCGTATAACCGATAGTCGTGAACAGCTGACTCGTAAAATGGTTTCTTATGAGGCTAGACTATTAAAACAGTTTAATGCTATGGATTTGGTCGTTGCAAATTTGAGTGCACAATCTGCGGACTTATCAAGCCGTTTAGCATCTCTTCCAGGTGTAGTTCCACAAAAATAGCCGTGAGTTAACAGTTATGAAGGAGTTTAATTGTTGCTGTTTATAAATGGTAATAGTATGTCTAACAGAGGTGGCAGAGACGAGCATAGGTCAGTGTAATAATACTTACAAATGAAAGTGGTTAGCATACGCAATACTTTGCCAGAACTCCAATTAAGTATTAAAGCCAGTAGTCATTACTATAATCTATTGAAGTGAACACCTTATGAATACACCAATTATCCCCACGACTGATATCGTTGAGCAGTTAGCGACTATTGACTCTGTAATGACAGGCTTGCTGGATAAGCTAGAGAAAATTCAATTTGAACAAGGCGAAACTGACACTCTGGTACTTAAATTGCAAGAAGTGATTAGTGCGCGTCAAATTTTGATTGGTCAGCTAGTGACCGATAGTCAATTTGAAGATCGAATCTACCTACAATCACAGGCAGATAAGACAACAAAGTTTGAACATCGAGCCAAAAAAGTATTAGCTGATCGCGAAGCCTTATTACGCGGAATACGTAAAGGTAAACGCCAAACTAATTTATATAAAACAATAGATTCAAATAGGTAGGTATTTATGAGAGGTTCGCTTCAATCATATCGTAAAGTTTCTCTTGATAGCAGTATTGCTGTTGCATCACCCCATAAAGTGATTCAAATGATGTTCTCTGGTGCCTTGGAGCGTTTAGCACAAGGGCGTTATGCTATTGAACAGAATAACCTAGAGCTTAAAGGTGTGAGTTTAGGCAAAGCTGTTAGCATTGTTGCTGGACTCAATAGCAGTCTTAACATGGATGCTGAAGGAGACGTAGCGAGTAATTTGAGTTCACTGTATGACTTTATGCTGCAAAAAATCTCTGATGCAAATATTAATAATGATGTTCAAGCAATTGATGATGCAACAGATATTTTGCGTGTTATCAAAGAAGCTTGGGATGCAATTCCGACTGAGCTTCATGAACTATCGTCTGAAAGCTAATCAGAGCGCTTTTGTTAAAGAAGTTAGAAAGGAGTGTTGGCGCACTCCTTTTTGACGCTCGTCAATAACTTGGCATTGCAAGGTTGGTGGTTGGTGGGTTTTTAAGCAAAAACGTTTCGGTTTCTCATAATATTCATCAGAGGCTTGCTAATGGCGAGCCGATAATACACTATTCAATCTGGTAGTGAATTTGATAAGGTTTCTTTGACAGAAGCTACTGGCTTGAAATAAGCAACCAACACTAATAATTAATGCGCTGATACATATAAGCCTAACGGCCTTCGGAATGATGCAAACAGATCAACGAATTCTACTTGTCGGTAACCAGTCAGAGCGAATTAATCGCTTGTCTTGTGTATTTGAATTTTTAGGTGAGCAAGTCGAGTTGATCGGTTTCGATAAACTAGAGTTGCATACTAAACAGACGCGCTTTCGTGCGATTGTTTTACCTGCTGAAAATCAATCTAAAGAACTTATCCAGTCTTTGGCTGGAGCGCTTCCATGGCAGCCGTTTTTGCTGTTAGGAGAAGTAGCAGACGTTAAAGCGTCTAATATACTTGGCTGTATCGAAGAACCACTTAATTATCCGCAGCTCACTGAGCTTCTTCACTTCTGTCAGGTTTATGGCCAAGTGAAACGAGCTGACGTGCCTACTAGTGCCAATCAAACGAAACTGTTTCGCAGTCTTGTGGGGCGCAGTGAAGGTGTAGCCAACGTGCGTCACCTCATTAGTCAGGTTGCCAGCTCCGATGCCACAGTATTAGTACTGGGTCAGTCAGGTACTGGTAAAGAGGTGGTTGCCCGCAATATCCACTATATTTCAGAACGTCGTGACGGCCCGTTTATTCCGGTTAACTGTGGTGCTATTCCGCCTGAGTTACTCGAAAGTGAACTATTTGGCCATGAAAAGGGCTCTTTCACTGGCGCGATAAGTGCTCGTAAAGGTCGCTTCGAGCTCGCTGAAAAAGGCACGCTGTTTCTTGATGAAATTGGAGATATGCCACTGCAAATGCAGGTCAAGCTGTTACGCGTGTTACAAGAGCGCATGTTTGAACGTGTTGGTGGCAGTAAGTCTATTGCTGCAGACGTTCGCGTGGTTGCTGCAACCCATCGCAACCTTGAAATCATGATTGAAGAGGGCGACTTTAGAGAAGACCTCTACTATCGCTTGAATGTATTTCCAATTGAAATGCCTGCTTTGTGTGAACGCAAAGAAGATATTCCACTGCTGCTGCAAGAACTTGTTAGTCGTGTCTATAACGAAGGGCGCGGACGTGTTCGCTTTACGCAAAGAGCGGTAGAGTCGCTAAAAGAGCATGCTTGGTCTGGTAATGTTCGCGAGCTATCCAATCTAGTCGAACGTTTAACTATTTTGTATCCTGGTGGATTGGTAGACGTTAATGATTTACCAATTAAGTATCGTCATATTGATGTGCCTGAATATTGCGTTGAGATCAGTGAAGAGCAATTAGAGCGTGATGCTTTGGCTTCTATCTTTAATAATGAAGAACCGATTGATATCCCAGAGTCTCGCTTCCCAAGTGAGCTTCCGCCTGAAGGTGTTAACTTGAAAGATCTGCTGGCAGAACTCGAAATCGACATGATTAGGCAAGCATTAGACCAACAAGATAACGTTGTTGCTCGTGCCGCAGAAATGCTTGGTATTCGCCGTACTACGTTGGTTGAAAAGATGCGAAAGTATGGTTTAGGAAAAGATTAACTTTAAACTAATCCATGCTTTATAAAAGCTGTTACACCTAAGGTGTCGCAGCTTTTTTTGTTTTAAAACTGGGACTGTATAAGCTAAAAAGGTACTCGCTGAGGTAATACCAATTGCATTAAAACTTTGACCATTCAACGGGAATTCAAAGCGCTGTAG